>JAYUUU010000076.1:0-5212 GCA_043754395.1 Vicinamibacteria bacterium | reverse complement strand
CCGGTGATCTGCATTCCCGGCCTCACCCGCAACTCGCGCGATTTCGAGGAACTCTCGCCCTGGATCGCCTCGATGGGCCGGCGGGTCGTCGCAGTGGATCTGCGGGGCCGCGGACGTTCAGACCGCGATCCCAAACCCTCCAACTATGCCCCCCCGACCTATGCCGCGGACATCGTGGCCCTGCTCGACACGATCGGCGCCCCACGCGCCCTGTTCGTTGGAACGTCTCTTGGCGGCATCGTCACCATGGCCCTCGCCTCGAAACACATCGATCGGATTGGCGGCGCGGTTCTAAATGACGTGGGCCCGGTGATCGCGAAAGAGGGCCTCGCCCGGATCGCGGGCTATGCGGGCAAGCCCCTGGTCGTGAAGTCGTGGGCGGACGCGGTCGAGTACGCGAGCCGCACCGGCGGCGTGGCCTTTCCGAAGAACACCGATGCCGACTGGGAGGTTTTCGTTCGCCGCATCTTCAAGGAAGGTGCTGACGGTGTGCCCGTCCTCGAGTGCGACCCGAAGGTCTTTCGGCCCATGCATCCTGTTCTCACCTGGCTGCTCACACCGCTCGTGTGGGCGATGTTCCGGAGACTCACCACCGGCCGCCCGACTCTCCTCGTTCGCGGGGCGATCTCGGACGTGCTGAACGTCGAGACCGCCACCCGCATGCGGAGAGAAGCGCCGGCCATGGCCTATGTGGAAGTCGGCGACGTCGGTCACGCGCCGACCTTGTCCGAGCCTCAGGCGAAGGAAAGCCTCACCCGATTCTTCAGTGAGGCGCCCTAAGGCATGCATCAGCAGGACCGTTCGGATCGCAGCCGGAAGGCGATCCTCGATAAGGCGCTCAGCCTCTTCTCAAAGCAGGGTTATCACGGCACCAGCATCCGGGAGGTCGCGACCGCCGCGGGACTCTCGACCGGGATCGTCTATCACCTGTTCCCGGACAAGGAAGCGATCTTCCGGGCCCTGCTCGAGCGCTATTTCGCCATCCTCGCCGCCCCCGACTTCCCTTTCAACCAGGCGCTTGCTGAAGGTGCTTTCCCGGACGATCTCGAAAGGCTCGGGCGGGCGTCGCGAGAGAGCGTGCGACGATACAGCGCGTATGTCGCCCTCATCTACGTCGACGTCGTCGAATTCGAGGGCAAACACATCCGCCGCTTCTATGCGGACATGGCGCGACGCTTTGAGGCTTTCATGGCCGCTCACCCCGGTGAAGCGGCGCTGCGGAAGAAGCTTCGCCCCGGCGTGTCGCCGGTCTCCGCGATCATGCTGGCGAGCCGCTTCCTTCTCCACTACTACGCGGTCGAGATCGTCTTCGGGGTCAAAAACCACTTCGGCAAGAACTCCGACGATGTGCTGAAAGAGATCGCCGATATGCTGCGACACGGGATGCTCCGCCCCTGAACGCCCAGGCCAAAGGTCCGATGGAGGACGAAAGGCCCGCTACGCTGCGCGCCTGGACGACGCTCGCGATCCTGATCGTCGTCTACGTCTTCAACTTCGTCGACCGTCAGATCCTGGCCATTCTCGCCGAACGCATCAAAGGCGATCTCGGAGTGAGCGATGCGCAACTCGGCTTCCTCTACGGAACGGCCTTCGCGGTCTTCTATGCAGTGTTCGGCATTCCGCTTGGTCTCCTCGCGGACCTCGGGAACCGCCGTTCGGTAATCGCGGTGGGCCTCGGCTTCTGGAGCCTGATGACGACGCTCTCGGGTTTCGCGAGCAGTTTCCCGCAACTGGCGCTGGCTCGGATCGGCGTGGGTGTAGGTGAAGCGGCCTCCGCCCCCGCGGCGTATTCGATGCTCACGGACCTGTTTCCAAAACGGCAGCGTGCGACCGTGTTGGCGTTGTACTCGGCCGGCATCTACATCGGCTCGGGTCTTGGCCTTTTCATCGGCGCTCAGATCGTCGAGCGTTGGGATCGCGCGTTCGCGGTTGGAGCTTCGCCTTTCGGCCTTTCGGGCTGGCAGGTCGCGTTTCTTGTGGTCGGTCCGCCGGGCATGCTGTTGGCGCCGTTTCTTCTGATGATCCGCGAGCCCGTTCGCGGCGAACGCGAGGGCCTCGCCGAAAAGGCCGCACACGCTCATCCCGTCCGAGCGGCCCTTGCCGAACTCGCTTCACTGATTCCTCCTTCGTCCTTCATTCTTATGGCGCGCCGGGGCGGACCTTGGCGGGCGAATCTCCTGGCCGCTGCCTCGGTTTCGTTTATCGCGTTCCTTCTTTCGGTGTGGTCCGGCAACTGGCAGCAATGGGTCGCGGTCGGGTTCGGCGCGCATGTCGCCATCACCTACGCGCAGCAGTTGAGGCAGGCCGATCCGCCCGCCTACGAGCTCATCTTCAAGACCCCTTCGCTTGGCCTTGCCACCATCGGTTTCTCGCTCCTTGCGTTCAACGGATACGCGGTCCTGTTCTGGATCCCTGCGTTTTATGTCCGCTATCACGGCCTGCGACTGGCCGACATCGGCATTGTCATCGGATTGATCTCTTCGATCGCGGGCCTCGTGGGAGTGACCCTCGGCGGTGTCCTCGCCGATCGTCTGAGACGACGTTCCCCCGCCGGGCGATTGTGGGTCGGTCTTGCCAACGCTCTCGGTCCGATTCCGTTCTCGCTGCTCGCGTTCTACGCCCCGAACCCCCGAGCGTCGCTCGCCCTTTACGCAGTCGTTCAGACCTTCGCGTCCCTCTGGGTGGGGGCGGGAGTCTCCACGGTCCAGGACCTGGTGCTCCCCCGCATGCGCGCGCGGGCCTCCGCGGTGTTCCTGCTTTTCGTGACCCTTCTCGGCCTCGCTCTTGGCCCTTTCACCATTGGCCGGCTCTCGGATCTCCTCGGCGATTTAAGGCAGGCTCTGCTGTTCGGCCTCGTGGTGTGCCTCGCCGCGGCCGCGCTGTTCATCGCGGCGGCGCGTTTCGTCGGAAGAGACGAGTCGTCGCGGGCCGAGAGAGCCCGCAAAGCCGGTGAACCCCTCTCATCGAAGGACTGAAGCGAAGGCCTCGCTTTTCCGCGGTAGTCTTCGTTGCTTTGATAGTACGAGGGCGGCCCGCGTCAAACGGCCCGCGATGGAGCTTCCGCCATCGCACGCGGGCTCTTGCGATCACCCTGACCCTGGCGTTGCCTCTCACCTCGGTGGCCGCCACGAAGGCCGAGTCGCTCCTGCCCACCACCACGTTCTCGGTGGGCGAGGGTTTGCCGAGCGCCCTCGTCTATCAGCTCGCCCAGGATGCGAGCGGCCGGATATGGATCCTGAATCGCGAGGGCATCGTCTCGTACGACGGTGTGGCCTTCGAGCCCCAAGGGGTTCAACAGGGGCTGCTCGCCACGCAGTCCGGGGGCCTGACCATCGATGACCATGGCCGAGCGGTTGTCGCGGCACTCGACGGACGGGTCTTTCGGCATGAAGCCTCCGCGTGGCAACCAATGGCCCCGGCGATCGGACTGCCGTTTCCCGGGCAGGTGCTCGCAGTGGGGCAGGTCGTTCAGCAGGGTCGCGAAAAATTCCTCGCCGCCACCACGCACGGCCTCTGGCTCTGGGATCGAACTTCGTGGAGTCGGGTGGACCGGCCGGAGGATGAGCTTTCTCGCGGACTGACCTCGATGGCTCGCCTGGGCGAAGACCTCTTCGTCGGCACTCGGCTCGGTCTGTGTCGACTTCGCGCCACTCTCGACTGCGCCTTTGCCGGCGACCCCCGCCTTCGCGAGCCCATCCTCGCCTTGAACACGGCGACGATGGATGGCGAGCAGCACCTCCTGGCCCTCTCTCATCGGTGGCTCGGCACGGTCGGGGATGGGCGGCTCAAGGCCTTCAGCAAACCCCTCGCTTTCGATCTCGCCGCGGATTTCGACCCTCGGGATCCGCCTCGCTCGGAAGCCGCGGCCATCAACATCGACCCCACCGGAGCGGTCTTCTTCGGCACGATGCATCACGGTTACGTGCTGGAACCCGGCGAATCAAAACCTCGCGATCTCGGCTCGAGGCTGGGCGAAGGAGGCCTGACCTCGATTCTCTCGGACCGTGAAGGAGCCATCTGGATCGGAACCCTGCGCGGGCTGACCCGGGTGGGGAGCCGGCGCTTCCTCTCTTTAGACGCCCGATCGGGTCTCGCCGAGGACGAAGTCACGGCGGTCGCCGAGCTCCCGGGTGGACGCTTCCTGCTCGGACACAATGCCGGTTTGACTTTCCTGGACGAAGGCGGCGGGCGCATCGTGAGCGCTTTCGAGGTTCCCGAACTCGCGGAAGGTCTGGCCCGTGGCATCCCCCCCCGCGTCTTCGACTTCGCCATCGATCCTTCCGGCTCGGTCTGGGCAGCCGCGGGCACGGCGCTGCTCGAGATCGGTCGCGACCGTGGCGTCACGACCCACCACTTGCCCGGGCGCGCGGCGGCGGTGGAGTTCGGCCGCTGGGGGCGCCTCTTCGTGCTCTGCACCCGCGGGCTCTATGTAAGGCGCGCTGGGCGTTTTGAGGAGGTGCCAGCACCGTTCCTGAAAGACGATGCGCCAAGAGGAGGCAGATGGCTGGTCACAAACGGTGACCGGCTCTACGTCGCCACCAGCGACGGTCTTTTCTGGAGGGACGGCATCGACGACGCCGACCTCGATCTGACCGGCGAGTGGCATCGGGCGCGGACCTCCGACCGGCGTGGCGACAATGTCTACGCCGTCTCCGCGACTCCGAGCGGCGAAGTGTTGGTGGGAACTTCGGGCGGTCTGTACCGGCTCTCCGGAGACGTGCTCGAAAGAATGACCGGTCCCCTGGCCATCAGCCGGCCCATCTATTTCCTGCTGCATGATCAGGCCGGAAAACTTTGGGCGGGCACGGACGACGGCGTCTTCGTCGCGGAAGGCGGAGGTTACCGGCAGCTTTCCGTCCGTCATGGACTGGCGGGCCGCGAGACCAACCGAGGGGCGGGCCTGGTGGACTCGACCGGCCGAATCTGGGTCGGCACCGACCAGGGACTCTCCATCTACCGAGAAGGCCTCGACGTGCGCCTGACCACGCCGCCCACGGTGGAGATTCAGGGCATCGACATCGAAGGAGAACATCGCTCGGCCGGAATTCCCATCAGGCTCAGCGCGAGTCCAAGATCCGTGGTCTTCCGCGCCCGCATCATCAGCTTCTCCACCGAGGAACAAATGCTCGGCCGCTATCGCCTCGAGGGTCTGAATGAAGACTGGCAAGGGCCAGCCCCCCTCACCACCGCGGGAATCCGCTACACCCAACTG
>JAYUUU010000075.1:0-4675 GCA_043754395.1 Vicinamibacteria bacterium | reverse complement strand
ATGGTTCTCGCGCGGAAGGTCGCGCGGTACTGCTTCGCCGCGGGCGGGCTGCTGTTGATCTACAGCGCGTTGCATTGGTGGATGGGCGAGCGAACGTTTGCGCGGATGCGCCCCACCTCCTGCACCGTCGTCAGCAGGAGGATCGATACGGAGACTTTGGTTTCAGCCCCGCCAGCACCTCCCGCACCCGCGACGCCCGCGGGTCAGTAGCGCCCCGCACGGAATTACTCACGTTCCCGTGATGAGACACCTTGGTAGTGGTGGGCCGCGTGGCCGGCCATCAAGGGTGCGCGCCGCGGCGTGGACGTCGGCTGCGTCGGCACTGTGTTCTCGGAACGATGGAACCGTGTGCCTCCTTAGCCTCCTCGGTTCGCGCGAAGGTCGCGGAGCGCGCAGCCTGCCCTCGGGGCACGGACCTCGGTGACTCGCGCTCAACGCCCCGCTCGCGTGCGCGCTCCCTTGATGACCAGCCACGCTCCATCACCCTCACCCGCGCAACAGGAGTTCCCTACCCTGCCCGCCGTAACATAGGCCGTGGATTCTTTCGCGCCGTACCTTGACCTGGCTATTCAGGCGGCGCGCGCCGCTGGTGATCTGCTGCGGGCGGACTTCCACCGGCCTCTCGGGCCGCGCGGCGAGCACGACAAAGCGCCCGCCGACACCGAGGCCGAACAGGTCATCCGCGGCATCCTGTTGGGCGGCGAGGGCGACTGGGGTTTTCTCGGAGAGGAGACGGGTCGCGTGCCCGGAGCGCCGGGGGCGCCCGTCTGGGTGGTCGATCCCAACGATGGAACGCGGGATTACATAAGGGGGCGACGCGGAAGTTCGGTGTCGATCGCGCTTGTATGGAAGCGTCAGCCCGTGCTGGGCGTGGTGCATCCTTTCGGATATCCCGACGACAATGGCTCAGTCTACGCTGCGGTTCTGGGCCGCGAAGGCGTCTTCAAGAACGGCGTTCCGGTGCCCTCGAAGCTGCCCGAGAAACTGGAAGAAGCCGACGTGGTTCTCGTCTCCGGCGGAGGCGACCGCGCCGCGCGCGCCAACCTTCATTGCACAAAACCCGCACGCGTGATGTCGATTCCGAGCATCGCGCACCGCCTCGCCAAGGTGGCCGCGGGTGAAGCCGCGGCCACCACATCGCTCTATTCGCCCAAGACCTGGGACTTCGCCGCCGGGCACTGCCTGATCCTCGCCGCGGGCGGAGCGCTCGTCGATCAATACGGCGCCGATCCGGTCTATGACCACGAGGCGAACGGAACCGCCCCGCGACTTTTCGCGAGTTCTCGCGCCGTGGCTTTGGCGTTGTCCGCGCGAGACTGGGACATGGCGTTTCGCTCCGAGCGAGAGACCGCGATGCCGATCGTCCGGCTCGCGAAGGGCAGCGGCGTGAAAGACTCCGCCCTGCTCTCCCGCGCCCAGGGCGCGTTCATGGGGCATCTGGTGGGCAGTACCCTCGGCTCGGCCCAAAGAGGCGCCATGAACCATCGGCACACTGCGGGCCAGATCGGCTCGGCCGGGGAGATCGCGATCGCCTGCGCCCGCTCGATCCTCGACCTCGCCTCCGACCACAAGAGCCTGCGTGCGGCGTATGCCGCCTGGTCGAACTCCGCTCCCTTCGAGCCCGATCGCGCCTTTGAAGCGGCGGCCGCCCCAGCGCCCCTTGCCGACAGTCTTTCCGCGACCGCGCTCTCGAGGCTGACGCCACTCGCACTCTGGGGTCATGCCGCGGACACGAGTCTGCTCATCGACAAGGTCCGCGCGGATACTGGCCTCACCCACCCAGCACCGGCCGCGGGCGACGCAGCCGCAGTGCTCACCATCGCGTTGCAGTGCCTCCTGCACGGCAACGGGGCGAGCGAGGCAGTGGAGGCGGCGCATGCTTTCGCGCGACGATCCGGATGCGCTCCCGCGATCATCGAGGCCGCGGCTGGTGCGCACCTTCCCATGAGCCCAACGAAGATGGCGGTCAAAGCGCCCAATGTCGCAACCGCCATCCACACGATCCTGTTCCAGCTCCTTACCGCGCCGTCGTTTGAAGATGCGCTGCGGGCAGCCATCGCGCTCGACCCGGCGTCCGACGTCCTGCCGTCGCTCGTCGGCGCCTACTCAGGCGCGCGGTTCGGCCGCGACGGTATTCCCGAACGCCTCCGAAACCTCGTACTCTCGTGTCGACCGATGGAAGGGCTTTCCTCGACGGCGCGGCCATCGACCTATTGGGCCACCGACGCGATGACCATCGCCGAAGCGCTCCTGACGGCGCGCTAGCCGACGCGGCCCGAGAACTCGGTTTCGGGCGCTGGATGGAGCGGGGCCGGCGCTGCGGTGGGTCGCTGGCGGCCGGGGCGTTGGGCGCGAGTCGCAGGAGTCCGTGCCCCGAGGGCAGGCTGCGCGCTCCGCGACCTTTGCGACCAACGAGACGAGCAAGGAGGCACACGATTCCGAAGTTCTGGTAACGCAGTGCCGACGCGCGAGGCGTGGCCCAGGGCCAGGCTGCGCGCTACCCGGCGCCGCGAGCCCACCGCAGTGTCCGGCCACGCGGGCCACAACTACCAAGGCGGGAACGGTCCGTAAACCGACGTGGATCAGTCGACGCAGCCGCGGGCGGCGACTTCGAAAACCGCTTCGACGTTCTCGCCGCGGACCCCGTACACGCGGTTGTGAAGGTTCGACACCACGCACGCGTGATTGGGCAGAACGCGAACGCGCTGCCCGATCTTGAACGCATCTCCCTCCGCCACCGCAACGACGCCATGCTCCTCCGAGAGTCCCGAGAGGCGCGACTCGGTACCGATCACGAGACCGTAGCCATCCGGTTTGGGGCGCGTCATGTCGAGGGCGAGCGTCTTGCTTCCCGAATCGAGCACCGCCCGTTCGCGGCCGGACACGCTCACTACCGTGGCGAGGATCGACATCGCGCATTCATCGTAGCTGCAGGTCTTAAGACCCACCTGCGTCCGGTCAAGATAGACGTAATTCCCGGGCCGCCCTTCGGTAACGCCCTTGTGCGCGAAGCCGAAACGCGAAGTCGGCGTCGACCCGACCGACACCGTCTCGATGGGAACTCCAGCCCGGCGCAGGCCATAGGCCGCCTCCACCACGATCGCGGCTTCGGTCGCGTTGTCCTTCTGAATCTCGAGGGGGTCGCTGCGATGGTACGACTGTCCCGCATGCGTGAAGACGGCGTTGAGGTTCAGACCGGGGATCGCGGCGACCCGCATCCCGATCGACACCGCTTCCTCGGGCGCCACGCCGACGCGGTGAAAACCGCTATCCACCTTGAGGCTTACGCTCAGCCTCTCCCCTGAGCGGGCTGCGGCCGCGCCGAGAACCGTCGCGCCCTCGATGCTGTCGATGCCGACGCGCAGCTTGACGCGCCGCGAAAGGGCTACGAGACGTTCGGCCTTGGAAGGACTCACCACCGGGTAGGCGATGAAGAGGTCGGGGAAGCCGTGTTTTGCGAACACCTCGGCCTCGGAGGTCTTCGCGAGCGAAAGGCCCACCGCCCCCGCCCTCACCTGCATCCAGCCGATCTCGGGCACCTTGTGCGTCTTCGCATGGGGTCTTAAAGACACCCCCGCCTCGCGGGCGCGGGCCGCCATACCTTGGATGTTTCGCTCCAACCGGTCGAGGTCGATGAGGACGGATGGGGTTTCGAGATCGTGAATCGAACGCAAGGCGAACCTCCCTGAAAGTCGTGCGAGTGCGGGGCGTCAGCGCCCGTCGGGCGAGGGCGAGGCGTCTGGAGGAGGAGGCGCAAAACGCAGCAGCTCCTTGATCCCGCTCGCGAGAAGGATCTCCACCGAGTCGGCGCCGATCTTCACCACGCGGGCGCTTCCGATCAGGTCGCCTTCTTTCACCAGTAGCTCGTTGATCACCGCGATCGGATGAGAGTCGCGCTCGCTGATCGCCTGGAGAATGAGGGCGGGAGAGGACTTGGGCGCGGCTCGCGCTAGCGCCGCCCCGCGCGATAGCGTCTCACCCGCCCCTGAAGCACCCGGGGGGTTGCGCGCCCGTAAAGGAGAATCCGCCACCTCGAGGATCAGGGGCGGCGGCAGCCCTGCTCCCCCCAGCCCGGTCCGCGCGGGTGCCAGAGGCGCGCTGACATCGTCGCCCGGGGCGGCCTTGGTCCTCAACTGTTCATAGGCGGGCAAAAACAAAAACACCGCGGCGCCACCGAACGCGATACCGAGGATCAGCGGAGTCCACGAGCGGCCCTTTCGGTGCGGCGGGCGGTAGGAAGCGACCCTCACGCCCACCGTGCCGGGCGTTGCTTCCGACTTCTCGAGCCGCCTCAAAGCGTCGAGAACCAGGCTCACGGTGTGGCTCCCGGCCGCTTCAACGTGACGCCTTCAATCGAGTAGAGGGCCGCGAGGAGGGCGCCCTCGACCGACGACGCGTCTTTGAGGCCCACGCGCGCGCCTACGCGGCCAAGGGCCGCCGCGACCGCGGTGTCCGGCGCTCCGCCAGCGATCATCGAACGGCGCTCGAGCACCTTGCGCGCCCAATCGAAACGGAGCGCCGCGGGCTTGGCGAGCACGCCGTCGCGATCGACAAAGCAGATGATGGCGGTGCCAAGGTAGGTTTCCTTGAGGCGCGCGTTCTCCATCTCGTATTCTCCGGTGCTGTCGGAGACGCGGGTTGTGCTGGCGTCAAGCGGTACGACGGCGGCCTCGCA
>JAYUUU010000074.1:0-2292 GCA_043754395.1 Vicinamibacteria bacterium | reverse complement strand
CGGGGCCTCTACAACTACAACGGCTCGAATCTGTCCGATCGGTCGCTTCTCAACGCCGGCGCCCTTGCGTATCACGAGCTCGTGCCCGGTCACCACTTCCAGATCAACCTCTCTTTCGAGAACCCGGCAATTCCGGAGTTCCGCCGTGAATCGTTTGACACCGCCTACACCGAAGGCTGGGGTGAGTACGCGGCGTCTGTGGCCGGGGAAATGGGGATGTACAAGGATCCTTACGACCGTTACGGCCGCCTGGCCATGGAAATGTTCGTCTCGGTCCGTCTCGTGGTCGATACCGGGATGAACGCCCTCGGCTGGTCGCGCGAGCGCGCCATCTCTTACATGAAGGAGAACGCGATGGAGACGGACACCCAGATCGCGAGCGAGGTGCTGCGCTACTCGTCCGACATGCCTGGGCAGGCCCTCGCCTACAAGATGGGAGCCATGAGGATCGTCGAACTTCGTGAGAAGGCGCGGGCAGCACTCGGCCCCCGGTTCGACATCCGCAGATTCCACGACTGGATCCTCGGCAGCGGCTCTTTGCCCATGACGACACTCGAGCGGCACGTGCAGGCCTTCATCGACGCCTCGAGTCTCCAGCACAGCGACGATATCCTTGAGCCCTGGCACCCATGAAAGGAAACCCAATGAACCGCTCCCTCGCCGTTTTCGCACTCGCTACGTTCGCCTCCACAGCTAAAGCCGAAGACCTCACCATCGTTTTCAAGTCGACCGATGGAGGTACCGCCACTCACTACTTCTCCAAAGACCGGATCCGGATGCACAACGGTCGCAACGACACCATCATGGAGTTCGCCTCCGAGAAGATCGTGAGCATCGATCATCAGAAGAAGGAATACTCCGAGATGACGGTCGCGGAAATGGATCAGGCCATGCAGGCGATGTCCGCGCAGATGGAGGAGGCCATGGCCAAAGTCCCTCCCCAGATGCGCGAGCAGATGGCGAAGATGATGGGAGGCGCTTCGTCCGAGGTCACGGTGACGAAGGGCGCGTCTATGACAATCGCCGGCTATCCGTGCCAGGCCTACACGATCACCATGGGCGCCAACATGACCCAGGAGACGTGCAACAGCACCGCCCTCACGCCTCCCTTCGACCCTGCGAACTTCCAGAAGCTGACCCGCGTGAGCATTCCGATGGTGCAGGGCATGGACAAAATGGTGAAGAAGATGTCCGAGGTCCAGGGCATCGCCCTCAAGCAGCGGACGTCGATGAGCGTGATGGGGAAGAAGATCGACAACGGCATGGAAGCGACCGAGGTCAAGAAAGGCGCCATCGGCGCCGATGCCTTCGCGACACCCTCGGGCTACAAGCAGGTCGAGTCGCCCCTCAAGAAGATGGGGAAGATGGGCCGGTAGATGTCTCGCCAGCCGGTGGTGTTCGTGGGGCACGGTTCTCCCATGAACGCCATCGAGGACAACGCGTGGAGCCGCGGCTTTCGCGATCTCGCATCGCTTCTGCCGCGGCCCACCGCGATCCTCGCCGTGTCCGCGCATTGGTACATCCGCGGAACCGCGGTGACGGGCAACGATTTTCCGCCGACCATCCACGACTTCGGCGGTTTTCCGGAGCCGCTTTATGAAGTCCAGTACCTCGCCAAGGGCGACCCTCCGCTCGCTCGCCGCGTCGTCGATCTCCTGGGTTCGGACAAAGCTTCGTTGAACCTCGACTGGGGTCTCGACCATGGAACCTGGTCGGTGCTGCATCACACCTGGCCCAGAGCGGATATTCCGGTGGTGCAGCTCAGCATCGACGGCGACGCGCCGCTCTCGCGCCACGCCGAAATCGGACGAGCACTTCTGCCTCTTCGGGACGAGGGTGTGCTGATCCTCGGCAGCGGCAACGTCGTTCACAACCTCCGCGATGCGTTTGGGCGGATGCGGGTTGGCGACACCACCACGCCGTCGTGGGCTTCAGACTTCGACGCCGCGGTGGTCGATGTTCTAGGTCGACGTGATCCGGCGGAATTGACGCGGCTCGTCGAGTCCCGCGAGGGCCAGCACGCTCACCCGACGCCGGACCACTATCTCCCCCTGCTCTACGTCGCGGGTGCAGCTGGTGATGACCCGGCGAGTTTTCCCATGACGGGTTTTGATCTTGGTTCGATTTCCATGCGGTCGGTGGTTTTCGGCGCGGCCTGACCGAGAAGGCTCAGAATCCTCCGGTAGCATCCTATTGATGGCCGACCACTCCAAGAATGATCTGATCCGGGGCCTCTCGGCCACCGACGCGACTCTCATCACGGTCGGCTCGGTCATAGGGACCGGCGCATTC
>JAYUUU010000073.1:0-3749 GCA_043754395.1 Vicinamibacteria bacterium | reverse complement strand
TCCAGTCGACGAAACGATGCGCGCGCTCGACGACGTCGTGAGGGCGGGGAAGGTTCTCTACGTGGGCGTCTCGGATACGCCGGCGTGGCAGGTGGCGCGAGCGAACACTCTCGCCGAACTGCGGGGGTGGAGCCGCTTCATCGGCCTGCAGATCGAGTACAGCCTCATCGAGAGGACACCCGAACGGGACCTGCTTCCCATGGCCGATTCTCTGGGGCTTGCGGTGACGCCGTGGGGACCGATCGGAGGCGGTGTTCTTTCGGGGAAATACTCGGTGGGCTGGGAAACACCCGACTCAAAGCGCGTCGCCGCGAACCGCCACCGTTTCTCTGACCGCAACATGAAGATCGCGGGCGAGGTGAAGTCGGTGGCGGACGAACTCGGCCGCTCCTCCGCGCAGGTGGCGATTGCGTGGGCCATGGGCCGAGGCGCTCACGGCACGATCCCGATTGTTGGCGCCCGGACCGCGGCTCAGCTCGAGGATTCTCTGGGCGCCGTGGATGTGATTCTCACCAAGGAGATGCTGGCTCGCCTCGACGCCATCTCCAGGATCGAACTCGGTTTCCCGCACGATTTCCTGGCTCGGCCATCCATGGCCCGAACGCTTCGCGGCGACCTCGGGGAGAAGCTCATCCCTTGATTCGGGAGAGCGCGCTTGGCTCTCTAGGTCGCGCCCGCTCCCGCTCACGATCGTCGGGAATACCTACGAAACAGGGAGCCGGACACGACGTAAAAGAGCCGGCCGCGCGGTAGCATCGCCCGCCAAGATGGGCGCTTCCTACGGTTCGTTCCACGTCCGCACCCAGGACGGCGGTTTGGTGAAGGACACCGTCACGGCCTTGGCTGCCACGCGCCAGGCGAAGTTCCTCGTTGCGGCGCCACGTGGCGCCTGGACGTCTGTGTACCCGTCCTCTCACGGCCAGGATCCTGAGCTCGCGCGCCAGTTCGCGGAGGCGACTGGCCTTGACGTCCTGCACCTCCTCGTCCACGACGACGATCTGTTCGTGTACCACCTCTATAGGAACCGCACGCTGGTAGACGAGTACTGCTCGGATCCGGACTACTTCGAGGAGGCGAGCCCGGCTGAGCGCTCGCGGACCGCTGGGCATCCCTGGGCATTCACGGAATGGCTGAACGGCTCGAACGCCGTCGCTGACCTTGGCGACATCCTGCGCCGCGGAGGCCGCCGTGACATCCGTGAAACATATACCGCTGTCCTGCGCACGGGGCGCTTCGAGGCGGCAGCGCGGATGGTGAAGATGGCCGCCCTGCTGGGAATCGCGAACGTAGAGACGTGCTACGAGCACATCCGTCACGGTGAGACTCGCGGAGTCAAGGGCGCGAGCGATCTCGTGCACGTTCCCGATCTCGTCGATGAGAGAGCACGTAAGCGACAGGCGAAGCTCGAAGTTCGTGCGCTCCAGGCGCGGCTCCGCGCCGACGGGCTCCTGCTCATGAGCGAGAGCCGCAAGGCGTCGAATCCGCTGTTTGGTCCGCAGCCCGTGATCTGCCCTGCGCCGCTCGGAGGGTTTCTGGTTGTCTGGTCCGAGGGGCGCGCCGATGCGCGTGTAGCTATCGAGGCGTACCGTTCGCCGTGGCGGGCGGTTCCGCTCGAGAGCGACCTGCAGGTGGCGGGGACGGTGAGCGCGATGGCGGTGAGCGCTCAGGGCACATACCTTGCGGCGGGCCACGCGTTTGGCCGCTGGGTTACAGAGCTCTATGCGCTAGGTGACGGACGGCTGCTGCGCGAGTTTCCGCAGCAGCGTGCTGTGGGCTCTGTGGCCTTTACGCCGGATGAGCGGCTTCTCCTCATTCGATCGGAGGGGGTACTGCAGGTCGTTTCGACCCAAACCGGCGACGTCGTGCGGCGGATCGAGGTTGATGCCGGTCAACACAATGCGTGCGCTGTGCACCCGGAGGGCCGCTGGGTGGTGGCAGACGTCACAGGTGGGCCGGGCGTGGGGGTGACGGTACTGGACCTCACCGGCGAGGCACGGCCGCGACGGCTCGCGACGCTGCGGCACGATCTCGCAGAATGGATGGCGCTTGTCGCACGCGGCGAGGCGGCCACCGGCTTCGAGCCACAAGACGTGCCGCGCTCGATGGTCTTCACGCCCGACGGTCGGCACTTGGCGATCGCCGTCTCTCAGGGCGTGCGCGCCTACGCTTGGGAGGACGTGCTCAAGGCACAGGGCGAGTTGCCGCGGCCGGTCGCCCAGGCGGATACCACCCCAGTGCGTACGGAGCACTCGGTCTTCCAGCTTACCTACGCCGTCTGCCCGGATGGACGGCGCGGCCTTATGCTGTTCTCGGGCCTCGACGGCTGCATTCGCGCGATGGACCTAGCTACTGGTGCCTCACGGATCCTCGTGGAGGTGCCGGAGCGGCCGGCACTCTGGCGGCTAGAGCTGTCGCCCGACGCCACGTTCCTCGGTAGCGTTGCCACGCCGAACCTGCACGATCCAAGAAAGCCACGGCGTTCCGTGGTCGACATCTGGAACTATGCACGGTTGCTGGAGCGATCCGCCCCAGAGGAAACGCGGTCGTGAGTGTTGCCACCGGTGCCTTGCAACGCGTGGCCCTTCTCGGGAAGCCAGATGTGGGCCGCTGGCTCCCCAGGTAGGATTCGAACCTACAACATTTCGGTTAACAGCCGAACGCTCTACCATTGAGCTACTGAGGAACGCTGCGTCTTGTGAGGCCGCGCCAGGAACGTCTCCGGCGACGGGTCGGGGAGTATAGCGCGGCTCGCTTTTCGAGCCACCCCGAGGCGGGTGCAGGCAAACCAACCCATGGGCGAGGCAGAGCGCGAGTACACCCTCCAGGGTGTGAACCGGCCCTTGCGCGGGGTGGGCCGGCGGAACGCCGTGCTTCTTGCCTCAGCCCCGAAGCCTGCGAAGAAGACACCGCCCCGGAAGAAGTCGGTCTAAGCTCCTCACGCGATGGCTCCTCGGAAGAAAGTTCCCGCCCCCGGTCTTTTCGGCCCCAACGAACCCATCCTCGGTCCCGATCTTCCTCCCTCGAAGCCAGCCGGGAAGCGCGCTCCCCGAAAGCCTGCCCCCGCGGTGGATGATCGCGTGGCCGAGTCACTGGCGAAGCTCCCTGATCTCGTCGAGCGCCTCGAAACTCTCATCGCCGAGGTGCCCAAGGCCGATCAATTCGAGCCGCTCGCCGAACACATCTACTCCTTTGCGCAGAGCGGGCCGCGGCTCATGGAGTCGCTCGAGTCGATGAAGGATGCGGTTCCGCAGATCGAGGCGGCGACTCAGGCCCTTGGCGAGACCTCGACCACGCTCCAGGATACGAATCAGCGCCTCGCCGAGTCTTTGATGCGGCTGCCCGCCGCCGAGGACTACGAGCCGCTCGCCGCACCTCTGATCGAGTTCACCAAGATTTCTCCAGCCCTCACCGCGACCCTTCGCGAGGCGGTGGTGTCGTTCGCGGCGGTTTCGCAGGTGACGAAGCGTCTCGAGGGCATCTCAAAGTCCCTGAAACATCTCGAGGCTGCGGATCACGCTCCTTCGAAGACCAAGGCTAAGGCAGAGGGCGGCGGAGACGCGCGGCAAACTAAGGTCGCCGAGTCCCTCGACACACTCGCGAACGAGATCGACGGCGCTCTCGAGAAGATTCCGAAAGACCCCGAGTACGCCCGTGTGGCCGAGCAACTTCGAGAGCTCGCCACCGTGTCGCCGTCTTTGATGGATTGGATGAAAGAAGTGAAGCCCCTGTCGCCGCCCCTCGCGGGATCG
>JAYUUU010000072.1:0-7652 GCA_043754395.1 Vicinamibacteria bacterium | reverse complement strand
TGTTGGGTGAGACTGCGTTTCAAGACCTGCTCGACCCGACCACGGTCGTCGAGGTGCACGACGAGCTTCAATCGCTGGCACCCGCCCGGCGGATTCAGGATGCCGATGGGCTCCACGAAGCTCTCCTCCAACTGGGCGATCTCTCACTCGAGGAAGTGGCGGTGCGCGCTGAGGACACCCACGTGGCTTCGTCCGCGGAATCCCTGATCGCCGAAAACCGCGTTGCCTCGATCCGAGTCGCTGATGAGACGCGACTCGTGGCCATCGAGGATGCCGCATTGTATCGCGACGCTCTTGGCGCGGTTCTGCCCCGCGACCTGCCGAAGGCGTTCGCGGAATCGCTCGAAGGAGGCCTGCCGGCCATTGTCCAGCGTTACGCGCGCACGCGCGGCCCGTTTACAACCGCCGATCTTGCCTCCCGGTACAACCTGGCGCCCGGGCGGGCGCTCACTGAACTCGCAGCGCTCGAAGAACGTGGCCGGCTGATCCGGGGTCCCTTCACATCGCGGGCTTCGGACGTCGAGTGGTGCGATGTGGACGCGCTGCGGCGCATCCGACGGCTGTCGCTCGCGAAGGCCCGCGGGGGAGTGCGCCCGGTCGACGCGCGCGACTACGCGAGTTTCCTTATGGCCTGGCATGGGCTTGGGGAGGGGAGCGACGAAACGTCGGTCGCGGGAGCGGATGGCTCGGAGGCCGAAACGAACGCGCAGGATCGCGAGGCCCGCCTGCTCTCAGCGATCGAGCAGCTCCAAGGTTACCCAGGGCCCGCCTCGGTGCTCGAAGCCGAGTGGCTGGGGAGCCGAGTGCTCGGATATCGGCCGCAGGATCTCGATCTGCTGGTCGCGCGCGGCGAGGTGATTCTCGAAGGCCGCGGCTCGCTTGGGGCGCGCGACGGGAGAGTGGCGCTTTATCTGCCGCCGAACCGCGCTCAGTTTGGCAAGCAGACGGCCGAGCCTCTCGAAGACGAGGCGCCCGCTCGCGTGAGAGAGGTCTTGGGGTCGAAAGGCGCATTGTTCCTCCACGAGATCGAAGCGGCATGCGGCGAGGTTCGCCGCGCCGACCTCGTCGACGCCTTGTGGGATCTCTTCTGGAATGGCGAGATCACAAACGATTCCGCCGCGGCCCTTCGCGCCCGCGTCCTCGACCCGGTGAAACTGCCGGGTAAGAGGTTTGTCGGGGGACGGATGGGCCGATATCGCGCGCGGATCGATACGCCTCCCGATGCGGTCGGTCGATTCTCCCTGCTGAAAACGCCGGTTGCGGCCTCGGTGGAGACCCGGCTGGCCCTCGTCGAGCAGTGGCTCGATCGGCACGGCGTCCTCACGCGCGAGGCCATCACCGCCGAAGGCGTGGAAGGCGGCTTCAGCTCTGTGTATCCGCTTCTGCGGGCCCTCGAGGAACGCGGCCAGGTGCGACGCGGCTACTTCATCGAGGGCCTCGGCGCGCTTCAGTTCGCCGACGCGGCCGCGGTCGATCGCATGCGGGAGCTGAAGGAGAAGCCATCCTCGGTCCGCTCAGCTGTCCTCGCCGCCACCGATCCCGCGAACCCATTCGGTGTGACTCTGCCGTGGCCTGCCTGGTGCGAGGGTGCTTCGGAACGTCGCGCTCGCACGAGCGTGGTGATCGCCTGTGGCGAACTGAGCGCGGTGTTTCTCGCGGACGGCGCGCGGGTGATTCTCCCAAGGAACGACGCCCCATCCACTTCGGGGGCCGACACCTTCGCGCGAGCGCGCGCGAGTGCTTCGGCCATCGTCCTTTGGATGCGCCGCCGCGCCCTGCGCATCATCGGCCACGAGTCCCACGACTCTCCGCTCAATCGAAGCTCCCTGGCACCCGCGTTGCGCGCGGCCGGCCTTTCCCCATCCGGTCCCGGTTTCAGGCTCTAGCAGTCCGCCACGCAGACTTTCCCTACGGGCTGCTATGCGTGGTCCTTAGATCGCGCTCGGCGGCGTTTGACGCCGTCGGTCGAGCGCTCGTTTGATGATGCGCGCGAAATCCACTCCGGTCGCCGGCTTCCGCCGACCCATATTCGTGTCGTGGAGCCGCCGGTGGAACAGGATGTCGTCGAGCATGACTTCCCGCAGCCCGCAGTCTTGGGCGCGGAGGTACCACTCAACGAACTCGCCGACGCGCCAATGTTCCTCGAAGCCGCCCACCTGCCGCATCGCGGCGCGGCGGATCAGCAGGGCGCCCCGGGAAAGTCCGGGAAAGACTTGATCGTCCGCAGGACCGGGCGGGCCCGCGAGTTCGGGGCTGCGGAACTGCCGCATCTGTCCGAACACCATGTCGACATCGGGTCGATCGGAGACAACCTCGAATTGACGCTTCAGCTTCTCGGGCGACCAGAGATCGTCGGCGTCGAGGAAAGCGAGCCACTCGAAGGTGGTGGCGACGATCCCTGCATTCAGCGCGGTGGCCACGCCGCCGTGGGGCAGGCGCAGATATCGCAGCTCGGATCCAAACTCTGCGCACACCTGCGGGGTCGCATCCGTGGACCCGTCGTCTACGATCAGCAGTTCGGCGGCGGGCAGAGTTTGGGCGAGTACGCTTCGAATCGCGGCTCCCAGGTACGGCTCGCCGTTGTAAACCGCTATGACAACGCTGACCGGCGCCGAGTGAAGCCTCATCTGGCCCGGCCCCGCTGCCGGTCGGCGGATTCCTTCAGCGCCCGCAGAATCTCACGATTGTAGGTGGGCACATGTGCCGTGTAGGAGAGATTGGAGTCGTGCACTCGTTTGTGGAGCACGACATCCGGGAGCATCGCTACCGGGGTTCCCGAGTCTTTCAGCCGCGCGAACCAGTCGACATCACTCGCGATCTCCCATGCGGCACCGAAGCGGCCCACCGTATCGAACACGGCGCGCCGCGCGAGAAGAGCGCCCGGCATGTGCCCGGGGTGAGCGGAGTTGAGCAACTCGACGCGGAAGGAAGGCGGAGGCGGCCCCTCTCCTCCGAGAAAGAAACGCAGGTGGCCCAGCACGCAGTCGACACGCGGTGCCGCGTGGAGCCTTGCAACCTGGAGTGCCAGTTTGTCCCTTGTCCACACATCGTCACTGTCGAGGAGCGCCACCACGTCACCCTGGGCCACGTCGATGCCCTCGTTCCAGGCCACTGCAAACCCGCTTCCGCGCTGCAGGACGTGGCGCACCCCCGGGAACGACTCCGCGATCTCAGCGGTGCCGTCCGTGGAGTGACCGTCGACCACGATCGTTTCATGTCGGTCGTACGTCTGAGCCATGACGCTGTCGAGGGCTTCGCGCAGGTACCGCTCGGCGTTTTTTGCCGCGATCACTACGCTCACCAGCGGGCGGTTCATGATCAGCTGTCCTCCCTGAGGAGCAGGCCCACCAGCTTCAGCGTCGTGACCGACGACTCCCTGCCCGGAAAATCGACCGGACAGATGGAATGGTCGACCGCCTCGTGGGTGAGCGAGAGGCGCACCGACGCGGGTTTGGCAAGGGACCGGTTGAAGACGACGACGCTCAGTCGCTCGTAGTGGCACCACTTGTCGAAAAGATTGTGACGGCTCACCGAGTCGGCCGTCCTCAATTCGATGACCCCGGAATGCGGGCCGACCACAACGAGAGCGCCCGCGAGCGACCTGCCCACGCACGCCTCGAGTTCGGCTCCTGGCTGGAGTTCCACGTAGTGGTAGTTGAAGCGGAAGGATCCGCGGCCAAACGGAAGTCCCTGGCGCTGCATGGAGTCGGTGATGGGGAGGATTTGGGTTCGCGCGTAGTGGTCTTGGTGCAGCGGACCAGGCAGGGGAGCCGGTTCCAGCGCGGGCGCTGCGAACAACTCTTGAAGGGCCTCGGTCATCAGGCGCCCGACCTGAAGGGAGCCCTGCTCTGTCGTGTGCACTTCGTCGCGAAACAGGTCCTCGGGGTGCAGCCGTCCGGAATCCGTCTCCTGCGCGATATGCAGACCGAGATTGATGGAGGGCACTGAGTAGTGATCGGCCACCCTCTCGTACTCTCGAATCACCGGATTGGCGTCGGAAAAATCGACGCCGCGGCGATACAGGTGGACGAAACAAGGTGCGCAATCGATGGCGGCAAGCTTGCGAACGATTCCCTCGACCGCAGGACCGATCTCGGACTCCGGACTGAAGCCCACGAGGTCCGTGGTGGTGAGTTCGATGAGGCAAAGGTCGGGCCTGCGCTCGATGAGCAGATGGTCGGCGAGGAAGACCGCGCCTGCCGAACCGATCGCGCCGAAGGCGGCCGCGATGGACTCGGGCGCGTGGGCCGATTTCGAGGCGAACCACTCATCGACCACCGCTCTATACCCCGCGCGCTGAGCGGTGACGCTGGCGCCCAGGTAGCCAATCCGGGCCGGCCGGTCACTCAGAATGGTCGCGGTCCTCGAAAGACCCCCGCGCTTCCTCAGCCAGGGCCTCTCACTCCTTGCCTCGCCGAGCGCGGCGGTACACGCGGCTGGAACGGCGGCGGCTACGCTCGGCGAGCGGGCCATCCGGACTCGTCGACGTCGTGAATCGGGTCGAGTACCAGCAGGTCGCGCATGTCGGTGTATTTGGTGAGCCGCGGCGCTTCGAAGGGCGGAGGGTCGACCGGGACAGCGGTCATGGCCCGACTCGATGTCGAGGGCGTTCCCGCTGGGAGGGCAACGATCAGGGCCTCGGTTTCCAACTCGCGCATCAACGACTCCGTGGCCTCGCGCATGGCTTGGGAAGCGCCCCTGAAGCCGTTCCCGAGCTGTCGATGGATCTCCTCGACGGAAGCAGTGCCCTCAACGGCCCGCCAGATGGCGGCTCCCGAGCCTGCGATGGTGTAGTAGGCGCCGACCCTCAGGTTGACCACGATGACTTCGTCATCGAAGCCCTCTTGGACCACATCCGGTGTGTTGATCCGGTAGCGGAGCGAGGGGTCCATGGAATCGTCAGGCATTTACGTGCACCGCCGATCTTAGCTTGCGAGAGTTGGGGGCCGCATTTTCCCTGCCACCCTCCTGATCCGCTGGAAGACCTCGCTAAGCATGCCCCCGAACATGAGTTCATCGGTGAGGCGGTCCGCCGTCTGATCCGCGACGATGTCCGCGGGATGGCGAAGCGGGAACCTCAACGGGCCGGTGGGCAGGTCCGCGAATTCGATCTCGTACCGCCGGGTGTGCGTCGCCTCTCTCCCGAGGCCGACGTTCGAGACGAGAGGGTGGCGGGGCAGGGCGAACAGACCCTTATGAACCCAGACCGAGAACATCCAGGCAATATCCCAGTGATCGCCCGTTCGGTGATTCTCCTCGAACACATGCGACCAGTACGCAGTGGCCGTCCGGTCAACGAACCGCTCGCTTAGCCAACCCAGGTCGCGAAGCTCCGGCCATCGCGCCATCGCCGCGTCATATCGCCGCCAGGCTCGGCGCCAAGTGGCAAAACCCCAGGTTTGGGCGTATCCCGAGAGATAGTAGCCATCGTCCTCGGGGCCAAGACCATACTGAAAGGAGTTGCCGCCTACCCCCATGATTCGCGGGTCATCCCGGTAGCGGACGAGAAGCTCCTGGCAATAGCGGAAGAAGCTGGGATCTGGCACACAGTCGTCCTCGAGGATGATGGCCTCTTCGCATCGGGTGAACACCCAGTCGAGTCCGGTGTCGATCCGCTGCCTGATACCGAGGTTGGTCTCGGAGTAGATGGTTTCGACTTCGCAGGGCCAATCGACAGGGCCCGCGGCGAGTCGCGCCGAAGCACAGGCCGCCTCATCGTCTGGCTTCCCGGGACTCGGGCCATCCGCAATCAACAACAGCCGCTTAGGGCGGGCGTGGCGAATGGCCGCAAAGACCTCCCGGGTGGTTTCAGCGCGGTTGTAGAGGATCAAGGCGACCGGGGTCGTGAGTTCGAAAGCCGCGGCACCCGAATCCTCAGGTGTGTCAGCCGATGCGCAAGGCGAGGCCCCAGCGCTCGCCACTCCGCGCCAGCCCTCCGCCAGGGGCATGTCTTGTTCGCAGTTTGCGAAGTTCAGAAAGTAGCTGTGCGCCAGGGCACGAAGGGCGCATGCGCTCGCGCGGGGGTGATGCGGGCGGCTGAACAGAAAAGGGCACGCCTCGCACTTCTGGATCAGCCATGACACGTTAAACCGGGCATCGAGCCAATGAACGAGGTTCGCAGAGAGGAGGTCGTGAGACAGGGCGGCGCCGTCTTCATCCTCAACTCCAGAAGAATCGCAGGCTCGCAACACCACGTCGCGATGACGAGCCGGTGAGAGGACGAGTACTCCGGGCTGTGTCACCCCCTCGAAGGACGGTGTTCTTCCTTGGGTGCGGTAGAAAGCTTCGGCGGTTTCTCTTCTCACGAACGAGAGCCCGCGGTCTTCCCAGAAGCGGTAAAGCCTGAGCCGCGCTGCCCGAAGACGGTCGGGTGAAGGAGCCGCGTAGGCATCCACGGCTCCAACCATTTGAGGGGGGACCGCGGCGCTCACATCACCAGCCTCGGGATGGATGAGGACCGTCGCATCGAGGAATACCAGTCGCTCGAGGCCGCGGGCGAGAGGGTGTTCGAGGGCCTGCCCCACTCGTCGCCATCCGCGCCCGTCCTGAGGATCGTGAGCATCTTCAAGGCAGTGCACGTCGTAGCCGTGCCGGTCGCCGTAGCGCTGCCAGTTCTCGGCGCACAGCTTCTCCCACCGCCGCCTCGCGAGCGAGCCGCCCACGACCGTGATGAGCGCTTTCGACCGACTCATGGCAAGAGTCCGGCGACTACGTCCGGGATCCGTTCGACGTCCGTGCCGAGATCGAGTCGGTACACCGGGACCTGGCGCGCGACCGAAGCGATCGCGCGAAGGGTTGCCTCTCCCGCATGAGGGAGCTGGAAGATGGTGCTGGGTGAAAGCACACGAACCGCCTCGGCTGCGGTCGACGACGTCACGCGCGTGCTGGAGTCCCCGGTCACTCTGGGAAGCAGGATGGCGCGCAGAGTCACCGGAGCGCAGAGCTGTGACGGAAAGTGCTGATGCAGGAAGAAGAGCGCCTTCTCGCTCTCGTCGCGGTTGGGGTTGCTCACCAGTGGCCCCAGGAAGGGAAGGCGCTCGAGATCCCGGGAATGCACCTTTGCGCTGTTGTACATGCTGTGCGCGGTGGCGGGCCGTTGGTTGCCGAGGAGGCAGTAGTCATCGGCCGAGTAGAGGAGCCCCGCTTTGAGACACGCAAGCGCGGTGCCCGATTTCCCCGAGCCTCCCGCGCCGCCCAGAATCACGGTTCCGGACGAGGTCCCTATCGCGGCGGCGTGAACCACGTGCCGGCCGTTTTCTGCCATCCACCAGTGCAGGATCCTGAGGAACGGCGCCGCCCGCTCGGAGCTCGTGAGATCGCGCGCATCCTTGACCCAGAAGACGGCGAGGTCTTGTTCCAGATCGATGACGCTGAGGCCTCCGAAGTCCGCTTGAAAGACGGCTCGGAAGCGTCCCTCGCCGAGGCCAGTGACCTCGCCGCGGACGGAGTAGGCGTCTACGGTCCAAGGGGGCGAGGGCATGTCGACGCCCGTCGACCGGGAGTCCCAGGCGAGGACGGTGAGATCGGGGGCGCGCGGCGAGGCCGATCCTAGATGCTCGAGCGCCGGCGTCAACATCGGGGCCAGGGCCGGGCCCGCGAATCCGATGGAGACCGCATGGCCTCCGATCACAAAGTCGCGCCAGGTGCTTTGG
>JAYUUU010000071.1:0-3266 GCA_043754395.1 Vicinamibacteria bacterium | reverse complement strand
TCGCACATGACAGAAACAATGGTCCAGATCCGAAGCGTTCCGCAGGGCCTGCACCGGCGTCTCAAGGCAAGGGCCGCCCTCGAGGGCGTCTCCATGTCGGGCTACGTGCTGCGGGAGATCCAGAAGTCCCTCGACCGGCCGACGCGGCAGGAGATCCTGGAGCGGCTGCAGGCGGCGCCGGTGCGTCGACTCAAGCGAAGCGCCGCTGCTCTGATTCGCGCCGAGCGCGAGGCGAGATGATCGTTCTGGATGCCTCGTGTCTGGTCGAGCTGCTCGTCGGCACCCAAAAGGGCCGGACCATCGGCGCCCGCATCGCCGACCCGGCCGAGAGCCTCCATGTGCCCCACCTCGCGGATGTTGAGGTCGTGCAGACGATCCGTCGCCTGGTCCGGGACGGAGACCTCGACGAGACGGCGGCGCGAACCGCGATTGAGCTTCTTCGCTCGCTGGATCTCGAACGGCACGCGCACGAACCCCTGCTCGACAGGGTCTGGGCTCTTCGTCAGAACCTCTCCGCGTACGACGCCGTATACGTGGCCCTCGCCGAAGCGCTCGACGGCACGCTGCTGACGTGCGATGCCCGCCTGACCCGGGCCCCGGGGTTGTCCCGCCGAAGCGAACTGATCAAGTAGCAGCTCCGGTTATTTAGACGATCGAGCCTTCGAGGAAAGCCTTGAGCTTTCGTGAGCGCGAGGGATGGCGCAGCTTGCGAAGGGCCTTCGCTTCGATCTGGCGGATGCGCTCGCGGGTAACCGCGAAGTTCTGGCCCACCTCTTCGAGGGTGTGCTCGTTGCCTTCGCCGATGCCGAAGCGCATCTTGATAACGCGCTCTTCGCGAGGCGTGAGGGTCTTGAGGAGGGCTTCGGTCTGCTCACGCAGGTTCACGTCGATCATCGCCTCGACCGGCGAGACCCGCGTTCTTGTCCTCGATGAAATCGCCCAGATGCGAGTCTTCCTCTTCGCCGATGGGCTACGAGGACGACAGCAGCGGGAGGCGCGGCCCGGAGGGAGAAGCAGCGTAACCCGGGTGGGGACAACCGCGCGCGACGACCCGCGGAGGGGCGCGGCCTGCGCGACGCCTGGATCAGCGTGACGCAGACTCTCCGGACCGCGAACGAAGAGCATGAACAGGGGCGCGTTTTGGCCTGCGAGGCCTTGGCCAAGACGTCGCGGCGAACCCCGCCGGGCTACACTTGAGCAGTACACGCGCTTGTCTCACCTACGCTCTCCTCATGAACTGGAACGAGAAACAGCGCCGGCTCTCGCTCCGACTGGCTCCGGGCTCGCGGCCGCTATCGACGGTCAAGAGTCGCTTAGAGGTCCGGGTTGCGGGCGGCCAGGCGAAGGTTCCCCTGACTTTCGCCGAGCGACCGGCGTCGATCCGGCTATGGCCGACGGCCGGCTCTCTCTTGTGGAAGGTATAGTCGGCGAGTGGCAGGCGGCGTGGTGAACGAGTCCATGAAACAGGCTGGCGTCCGCCTCGCGTACGCACCCCACGTCTTGAATCTGTTGTATTTCGCGGGCTCGCTCGGCCTTCTAGCGCTGATTCGGGACTCACTGGCACTCCGGGGAGCACCCCTCCTCTCGGCCCGGTCCCTGGGCGTCGGCCTGCTGGCCCTTATCTTTCTTGGAACCGTGCTCGCGGGCGGCAAGCTGGCGAACTCCGTCTTGTGCCTCCTCGTCACGGCGACGCTTGGTTTCACACAGCTGAGTCTTGATCCCAACCGCGTCGCCGAGTATCCGGCGGGTTCGACGCGCAACCCCGCCCCCTACATGATGTTCACGGGCCTGGCGGGCGAAGGCGACCACAACGATCTTGGCTATCGGGGACTGGTCCCGCCCATGCCCAAGGGAGACGAGTATCGAGTCTTGATGATCGGAGGTTCTGCGGTCTACGGGAGGGGAGAACCGTGGCTGACCATCCCGAACCAGCTCAGGAAGATGGCGAAGAGCCGGATTTCGAAGGACATCTGGGTCTACAACTGGGGCGTCGTGTCTCAGGCCTCCGGGCAGGAGCTTGCCACCATCACGCATCGAGCCAGCCGCTACGACCCCGATCTGGTGATTCTCTATGACGGCGGCAACGACCTCTATGGCCCATTCACGTCCGATCCGCGGCCGGGCTACCCCTTCAACTTCACAGTCTGGGAGCGGGCGATAGGGATTCTCCAGCGAGGCGACCTCCAGGCCCTCAATGCCGCCATCCTCACTCAGAGCAGCCTCCTGCGGACCTTCTTTCCCCTCGAACTCTCGGACGGGGTCGCGGATATTGCGCCTCTGCGTCGCTCGGTGGGTTTCCCGGGAGCGCGCTGGGAAAACGAAGTGGTCCAGACCTATCTCGACAACCTCGACACCGCCTGTCGTATGGGCGAGGGCCTGGGGTTTCGCCTGGCCGTCTTCCTCCAGCCGCTTGTGTATTTCACGCCCCAGGCCGACCAGTATCGCGGCATGGGAAGCGAGTTTCGGAGCTACGTGGAGCGGGAGTACACCCGGATCCGACAGGGACTCGACGCCCTGTCGAAGCGGCATACGGATGGCCGCTGTTTTTTCGCCGACCTGAGCCGAGTCTGCGAGAAGGGCGAGTGCGTCTTCAAGGATTTCATCCACCCGTCTGCGGAAACGCGCACGCCCATCGCGGAAGCCATGCTCGTCGCCCTGCGTGATCGAGGGCTTCTCCGTCCGGAGAAAAGGCGGCTCTCGCGCTGACCTGGAGGGCCGGCGGTCGCCCTGGCAAGGCGGATCCGCCGGCGTCGATCCGCCTCTAGGTCGTTTTGGCCTTCGGCAAGGTGAGACAGAAGCGCGAGCCTTCGCCCTCGACGCCCGTCGATTCGACCAAGATCCTGCCTCCGTGAAGTTCGATGATGCGTTTCACGATGGCAAGTCCGATGCCCGTGCCTGGGACCTTCTTGTCGAGCCGAGGGAGAGTCGGGCCGACTCTTAGACGAATCGAGCCCTCGAGGAACGCTTTGAGCTTGCGGCTGCGCGACGGGTGGCGCAGCTTGCGGAGCGCCTTCGCTTCGATCTGCCGAATGCGTTCGCGGGTGACCGCGAAGTTCTGGCCGACCTCTTCGAGGGTGTGCTCGTTGCCTTCTCCGATGCCGAAACGCATCTTGATGACGCGCTCTTCGCGAGGCGTGAGTGTCTTGAGGAGCGCTTCCGTCTGCTCACGCAGGTTCACGTCGATCATGGCTTCGACCGGCGAAACCGCGTTCTTGTCCTCGATGAAATCGCCCAGATGCGAATCTTCCTCTTCGCCGATGGGCGTT
>JAYUUU010000070.1:0-4150 GCA_043754395.1 Vicinamibacteria bacterium | reverse complement strand
TGCTTCGTCGCCCTCGCTCGATGAGCTTCCTCGCGATGACGACGTGGGGTTTCTCTCAACAGTCACGGACGAAGTCCGTGAACCGACTCGCAATGACGGTCAACGCGGGACGTTGACCGCAAGCAGCGGGCGGGAGGTCGGCGCAGTGGGGTCGACACGCTCCACTCGCGTGACCTGCCGACTCCCGGGCATCGTCACCTCGACATCCACCAGACCCGCGTAGTCCCCGAGGCCGAAGTGAACAGCCATCGCATTCTGCGAGCAGTAGCCGCCGCCGGTGTCGACGATACGGGACCCGAGGATCTCCCGCGTCCCCGCCTTGTAAAGACGAACCTCTGATCCAGCCCTCGTGAGGTTCCCCTTCTCGTCCCTCACCAGGACCTGAAGCGAACGCCCGCCCCTCCGATTCTGGAACAGGGCGTTGGTGCCGTACTGCAGGTTGTCGGCAAGCATCAGGTCCAGGTCGCCATCCTTGTCGAAGTCGAAGAACTGAACTCCGTGGGTCCCGTCGTGTTTCGCGACGTAGCTCGGCAGGCGGTCGGAGAAACCGGCGACGCCATCGTTGTGATAGAGGTAATCCCTCGCCTGCATCACCTCGTTGTCGTAGTCGCCCGACACCACCGTTGTCGCGTGATAGTCACCCGCGACGCCAAGGGCCGCCCCGACGTCGCTGAACTTTCCACCTCCGTCGTTCCGGAAGAGATCGTTCGGGCCGTAGTTTCCAAGATAGAGGTCGAAATCTCCGTCGTTGTCGTAATCGAGGAGTGTGGCGCCCACGCCGCCATAGACGGGGGGCCGGCCCAGGCCGTCCATTCCAAGTTCGCGCGCGATGTCGGTGAACCGGCCCGAATCGTTGCGGAAGAAGCCGTTGGTATCGCCATCCTGATTGGCAACAAAAAGGTCGAGATCGCCGTCTCGGTCCATGTCGAACCACACCGAGCCCACGGTCTTTCGCGGATCCGCGAGTCCGACGGTCGGAGCCAGGTCGGTGAAGGGCTTGCCCGGACCGTCATTGCGATAGAGGGCGTTGGGACGGTCGCGGAACGCGACATAGAGATCCACATCGCCATCGTTGTCGTAATCGATGAACACCGGCTGACGCGTGGTGCCGAAATCGTCGACGCCCATCGCGGCCCCGACCTCCACGAAGTGCCGACCCTGGTCGTGATTGGCGTCGACGACGTTGCGGTAGAGCTTGTTCCGCGACCGCGCGCCGCGGGCGAAGCCCACGAAGAGATCGAGATTCCCGTCAGAGTCGTAGTCACCCCACGCCGCCGCGCGGACTTCGTCGCCTTCGTCCAGACCGAAGGCCGACGCCACTTCCACAAAGTGCCCGGCTTCATTTCGATAGAGGCGCGAGGGACCACCGCGAAAACCGACGTAGACATCCAGGTCCCCGTCGTTGTCAAAGTCGGCCACGGCGATCGGCTGACCTCCCGCCGCCGCGAACAGTTCCTTCTGAACCGGCTCGAATGGTTCGTCCGGCGTGGGCTCCGTGCGGTCCAGTATCGGCGCGAGCACGAGAGCGTTCGCCTTCGCTTCCTCGACGCGCGCTCGTGAGAAGACGAAGGGGTTTCCCTTCCCCGCCGCCCATGACTCGATGAGATTCGAATAGAAGGGCGAGAGGGGCTGGCCGGAGTTTCCCGGCGCGCTCAGGAACGTCGACCGGTCCCAGTCGGCCACGTCGGCCACGAAGCTGAACGTGGCGCCGGCCACCTGTTTCGTGTTGTTCTCGGCAAGACTGCTGGACGCCATCGCGGTGTTTCCATCGCCGCCTCGTGGAACCGGGGTAATGGCGAACACGTCGGCGGAGGACGCAGCGCCGCGCGCGGAAAGCGGGTGAACAAAGTCGGCGGTGTGGATCTCGCCCCATGGCCACGCCTTCGGATCCTCGCCGCGCAGTTTGACGAGGTGCGCCAGCGCCTGTTCGAACGCCTCTCGCAAGATGCGATCACGGGTTTCGCGCCGTTCCCTGGGCGAGGCGCCGTAAGTCGCGGGAGGCCGGTTCATCCAGGAGAGGGTACGATCCAGGTCGAAGCCTCGGAAAGTGAAGCGCTCGGCATCGGAGAGAAAAGGCGCGTACGAGAGTGGGGGCAGCTTGAGTTGGAGGGCCTCGTAAAGCGCGGCCGCGGGAGAGTCCTTCCTCAAGGAGAAGTCCCAGCCGATGAAGAGCCGTTGCGCGCGCTCCAGGTCAGCCTTCGCGAAGGTGAGAGCCTGAATGAGGGGCACCAGGGAACGCGCGGGCAGCGATACGGTGTCCTGCTGAAGCGCCTGCATCTCGGCAAGGGTGAAGCGTGGCTTCGACTGGAGAACTTCGAGGATCCGGTCGTAACGAAACGACGTGCCGTATTCGAAACCGAGAGGCTGGTCGTAACCCGCCACGATCTTCGGGACCACATCGTTGTTGGAGGTGTTGAAAAAGCCGGAGGGCGGGTTGAAGCTCGCGGGCAGCTTTTCGAAGGGCACGTAGACCTCCCACTCGTACTTCCCATCCTTGCCGGGCACCGGGAGAAGGCCGTCCCAGTTCCGCCGCACCGGAGAGAGAGCCACGCCGAGATAGCCGATGTTTCCGTCGACGTCTGCGTAGACGATGCTGTGCGAGGGCGTGAACCACGCGCGTGACATATTGGTCTTGAACTCCTCCCAGTTCCTCGACTGCATCACGCCAAGCGCCCCGACGTATCCAGCACCACCGGTTTCGGCACCGGCCCAGCGGACCGCGTACGCACGACCCTTCGTGGTGTTCTCGTGCACTACCGGGCCATGATGCGTGCGCTTCAGCGTGACCTCGACCGGTGCCGTCTGACCCTTCACGTAGATGAGTTCACGGCTTAGGGCCATGTCGCGCCACTCCCCCTTCCACATATAGCGGTTGGGATTCGCGGGATCGGTCTCCTCCACGTAGAGGTCCTGCTGATCGACGCCAAGGATCGTGAAGCCCCAGGCCACGCGGTCGTTGTGGCCGATGGCGATACCGGGAACGCCGGGCTCGGTGGCGCCAATCGCGTTCCAACCCGGGGCATTGAGGTGAACGACGTAGCGAAGGGAGGGATTCACGACATCGCGATGCGGGTCGTTCGCGAGGAGGGGTCTGCCGGTGACGGACTTGCGGCCCGCGATGACCCAATTGTTGCTCGCCGAAGGCCGTTCATCACCGGGGACGGCGAAGGAAGCCTCGTCGGTCGTGCTCTCGGGGCCATCGCCCGCCCCTGCCGCAGAGAAGCGATAGTTGTTCGCGTCTCGGGCGATGTCGAGGATGCCGGGCTCGATGTCGTCGAGGTTCAGACCTTCGGGAACCAAGAACGCCCGCTCGGGCTCGGTGGGTTTCAATTCACGAGTGCGCTCCAAGCCAAGTCGCTTGATGTCCAGCGCGCGCGCCAGTTCGCTTGAGGCGTTTCGCGTCATCGCCCAGCCGGGCATGCGCGTGAGGATGGTCTTCGCCGTCCAGACCGGCTGCGGTGCGAAACCCATGCGGTCGAACTCGACCGGGACCTTCCTTTCATCGAGTGCTTTCTGAATCGCCGCGTTCACACCCTTCGCGAAGGAGTCGAAGATCAGCTTGCCCTGCGGGTGGTACTTGCGGTACTCGGCGTCCCAGTTGCCGCGGAACTGGAGCATCCGCGCGAACGTGTCGCGGCGGACGTAGTCCTTCCCAAGAACCTCGGCGAGACGGCCCTCACCGTTGCGCCGCCACATCTCGAGCTGCCACATCCGGTCCTGCGCCACCACATACCCCTGGGCGAAGAAAAGATCGCCCGTGTTCTTCGCGTAGATATGCGGCACGCCGAACTTGTCGCGAATGACCTCGACCGGCTCGCTCGCGCCTGAGACCATGATGGTCCCATCCAGCTGCGCGACCGCCGCCTTCGCTGCGGCTACGGGGTCGGGCGGCGAAGCGGTCTGCGCTGAGACGTCACCAATGGCTACAGCCGCGAGGAGGAAAGCAGGGAGGATGGCCGTTCTCATCGGCGAAGTCTCTCACTCTCCCTTCCCGTCAAGGCCCTGGCGGGGCAGCCTCCTTGGCGAATTAAAGATTTCGCCGCGGCGGGACGAGCAGGTCCCCGAACAAAAGCCCGGCGACGAGGGTGGTGAGCAGGACCATGAGGGCCGATGCGGTGTTGATGCCCTGCATCAGCTGTCCCTCGAAGAC
>JAYUUU010000069.1:0-3887 GCA_043754395.1 Vicinamibacteria bacterium | reverse complement strand
GAACGGGCCCCACCAACCGGCCGCCCAACGCGGTATTGCCGCGTCAGGCGACGATCCCGCCCGGAAGCCTGCCTCCAGCGAGCATCGAAATGGTGCAGCGTCTGCTTCGGATCCGCGACACCGCGAACGCGCTCCTCGGTGCGGGAGGCGAGGCCGTGGTCCAGAAGCACGTGGTCGCCGCCCGTCTCGCCATCGAGCGGGGCGCGGGCCTCGAGGTCATCGAGCAGGCGATTCAGCAGATCGCCGCGGCGGCCGCGGTCCTCAAGGGACCGCAGGCCACCGACATCGTTCTCGAACGTCTTCGCGCCGCGCGCTAAGTCTTTTTAGCGGTTCCGCCCCGCGGCGTCGATCTGGCGGACGAGACGGTCCAAAACACCCTCCCAGGAGAACTGCGTGAGCGCATAGCGACGGCCTGCTTCGCCCAAAGACCGCCGCACAGGCTCATGGAGCACGAGGAGGCGTACCGACTCCGTGAACTCTTCGCTCGTTCCGTAGACGAGGCCCGCGTGGCTCTTGTGACAATGATCGACCAGGACATCGGACCGCGACGACGCCAGCACGGGGGTTCCGTGTGACATCGCTTCGAGCAACGTGATCGAGAGGCTTTCGTAGGGACTTGGACAAATGAGGGCGGAAGCGCCTGCCATCGCCGCGTGTTTCTCTTCTTCCGAGACGAAACCAAAGTGCCGCAGGCGGGGTATTGCCGGCAACTCCATCGCCAGCTTGCCGATGAGATACATGTCTGGACAACCCATGATCTCCGCCTGCGCGGTCTCATAAAAGCGCAGCATCTCGTCGCAGCCCTTGCCCGCGTCGATCCGGCCCGCGTAGAGGAGATACGACCGCTCTATTCCGCGGAGGATCTGGAACTCCTCCACATCGGGAGCTTGCGGCGGATCGACGCCGATACCCACCACGTCGTGTGAACATTTTGAGATGTCGAAGCGCGAGGCGACAAGGCGCGCTTCGGGCGCCGAGCAGAAGGCGTAGCTGCGGACCCCTTCGAAGACGCTGCGGAACATCGCGAAGCGGAGAGGCGGCTCGTCGTGGGCGGTTGGAATGAAGACCGATCGCGCTCCGGCGGCGCTTATGCCCTCAACCGTCGGGTAGTAGAGATACGTGAAGAAGAGAATAGCTTCGTAACTGGCGGCATCTCTTCGTAGCGCCTCGACGAGTTCCGGCACAAGCGGCCCCTGGGTCTCGAGGAAGAGCTTCTCGTCTTCCGCGGTGGTGGGCCGGAAATACATCGGCTCAGCGAGCTGGTTGAACGCCTTGAGATCGCGCTCGCGGGTCGGGGCGAAGCGAAGGAGTCGAACGCCTCGCTCGCTCGACTCTCCGATCGGGTATTCGGATCGCCAGGTCACGTAGTCGCGAGCCGTGGTCGTGTAAACCGTCACCTCGAAAGCTCGCTGCGTGAGGCGCTCCGCGTATTCGCGGGCGAGCGTCTCGGAGCCACCGACCAGATCGGCCCCGTACCGCTGGATGACGAAAGCGATGCGCCGGCCCATCAGACCCGGCCCACCAGGTCACGCAGCTTCGCGAGGGTTTTGTCGGTCGCAAAGTCCTGCACGCGTTTGTCCTGGCCGCGTAGGACGGCCTCGCGCGCGGGCCCGGCCTGCGCCAGGAGGGCCGAGGCTTCGGCGATCTCCGCGATATCCGGGGCGTCAAACTGCAGACCGGCATCGCCGAGCGTCTCCCCCACCGCAGTGCCCCTACAGGCGACGATCGGAATGCGTTTCAGCATCGCCTCGACGAGGGGTACGCCAAAACCTTCGTGCTCGGACATCGAAACGAACACGTGGGACGCTTCGTAGTACGCGAGCAGTTCGTCGTGCGTGACCTCGCCGGTGAACACGACGTCTCTCGGTTCGAGGCCCAGCTCCGAATAGAGGCGAGTGAGCGCGTCGAGATAGTGCGCCTCGACCGTGACACCATGACCGGTTTCGCGGCGAGGAAGTTTGCCCACGGCCAGGAGACGGACCGCGGAAGAAATGTTCCTCTTGTAGTACGCGAGAACTCGAAGCAGGTTGTCGTGCCGCTTGTTCGGGGCGATCCGGCCGACGAAGAGGATATTCGTCCGCGCGTCGGCGTAGCTTTTTCGAAGGGCCGCGTTGCCGACGCCTCGATAATGCGCGAAGTCGATGGCGATGGGAAGGACCGCGGTGTTGGAGAAGCCCCTGCGTTCGAGTTCGGTTCGATTGAACTCGCTGTCGCCGATACCAAGTGTCGTCACCGGGGCAAGAGCATCGAGGCCGGCGATACCGTTGCTCAGAATCTTGTGGATCTCTTTGTCCCACGCTCTGAAGAAGTGCGGCGGGGTGATGTTGTGGTACAGCAGAATGCGGATCGAGCCGAGCTTCGCGAACGCGTCATTCATCGGCGAGCCTATCGGATAGTGGAAGATCACGATGTCGCTCGAAGCGCCTTCGCGCCACTGGTCGAAGATGACCGCCGACAAACCCGCATCATGGTTGTACGTGTAGATATCCGAGACGTAGCCCCACGACCGCAAGGCGTCACGCATCAGGAGAGTCGAGTCTCCAATCGCGTCGCCGCGATGGAGGGCCGGCACCCACTGATCGACGCGGCGGGTCATGAAGCACCTCGGGATCGGATCTCCTGCAGAAGATCATCGGTTTGCGAGGCGGCCTGAGCCCAGGAGTAGTTCGCGGTGACGTAGACCTCGCCCTGCTCGCCCAGCGCGGCACGCATCACCTTGTCGGCCATAAGCCTGCGCAACATGAGCCGGAACTCGGCGTAATCCCGGTAATAGAGGCCGCCGTTGCTTCGGCGGCACTGGCCCTCGAGCACGGCGCACGCGGCGTTTGCGAGAACGGGCCGGCCGAGCGCCCAGGCTTCGAGCACGATCATCGACAGACTCTCGTACGGGCTCGGCATCAAAACCACGTCGGCTCCTTCGATCAAGGACGACTTCTCGTCCTCGCTCACGTAGCCCATGTGGCGGATCTTCGGATGAACCGGGATATCGAGGACGGGATGGCCCACGAGAAGAAGCGGCGGGCACTCGGGCCATTCCTCGAGAAGCCACTGGAAATATCGGAACAGGGTGTCGACGCCTTTGTTGCGATCGATTCTTCCCGCGTAGAGCACATACGACGAGGGTGCCTCAAGGCGGGCGCGCGGCGCGGGACCGGAGCGTTGAACGTTGAGGCCGCTGCCGATGACACGAGAAGGTGCTTTGATCTCGCCCGCGATTCTCTCGATCAACTCCCGCTCCTCGGGTGTGAGGTACAAAAAGCCGCGCACGGACCGGAACAGGTCCGCGAACACGCCGAGCCGGATCGCGGGATCGTCTTCCGCGGTCGGCACAAGGACGGCTCGGTCCCCCGCGGCGAGCGCGCCCTTGATTCCCGTGAAGTAACGGTAGGAGTAGCAGAGGAAAAAGTCCACGTCGCTTCGGCCTCGAACCGCGTCCGCCAGATCGGGACACAGCGGTCCGTTTTCAACAATCCAGCGTTCCTCGTCGTCGCGGCTGTGGGACTCATGAAAGACGTGGTCGGAAACCGCGGCGAACCGTCCCAGGTCTCGGGGCTGCTGCACCAGGTAGCGGGTCACCTTGATCCGGTCGACCATCGACTCACCCGGCTCGAAGTCGTTCCGCCAGGTCAGATAGTCACGGGCGGTGGTGGTCAGAACCTCGATCTCGTGCGTCTTCCGCAGCTCCCGAGCCAGGCCGCGCGCGTGCGCTTCGGAGCCGCCTGCGATGCCATCGCCATAGCGATGGATGACGAGCGCGAGCTTCAACCGCGCCCCTTCAGGTCGTCAATTTCCTTCCGGAGTTTTCTGACCTCCATCTCGAGCGCGGTGTTGCGTTCGACCGAATCGATGAGGATGTGCCAGATCGCGAGGTTGATCTGACTCTGCCG
>JAYUUU010000068.1:0-12184 GCA_043754395.1 Vicinamibacteria bacterium | reverse complement strand
CGCGATCGAGGAAAAGCTCCGCCTCGAAGGGGTCAAGCCCCGGCATCTCGAGGGATATCCGCGTCGAGAGTGGATCCTCATGGACTACGGCCCGTTCGTCATTCACGTCTTCACTCCAAAAAGCCGCGAGTTCTACGACCTCGAGAGGCTCTGGGGCGGTGCTCGGCGTGAAGAGGTCAAGGATTGAACCGAGAGCCTTTGATCGCGGTGTCTCGGGCCATGCGAGAGATCGTCTCGTTGTTGCCCCGGATGGCGGCGGCGACCGCACCCGTGGTGATCGAGGGCGAGACCGGCACGGGAAAAGGCCGCATCGCTGAAGCGATCCATGACATGAGCCCGCGGCGCGAGGCGGCTTATGAGGTGCTCTCGTGCGGAGCGCTCGCTGAGTCGCTCGCCGACGCCGAGTTCTTCGGCCACGGCAAGGGTGCTTTCACCCACGCCTTCGAAGCGCAGAGCGGGCGCCTGGAGCGGGCCAACGGTGGCACCCTCGTGCTCGATCACGTCGAGGATCTCGCCCCGCAGGTCCAGGCCAAGCTCCTGCGCGCGATCGAGGAAGGGAAGATTCAGCGCCTCGGAGAAAGTGTCGAGCGCGACGTGGACGTGCGCTACGTCGCGACCTCGCGCGGGCCACTCAAGGACGCCATCGCCCTGGGCTCATTTCGCGACGATCTCTACCACCGGCTTTCGGTGATCACGATGAAGGTTCCTCCGCTCCGCGAACGGGTCGAAGACATCATCCCCCTCGCGAGCGCTTTCCTGGCTTCGCAGCGGCGCCTCAACAAGACACTCGCCACCGGCTTCTCCGATGCGGCGCTCCAGATCCTCGTGGCCTATTCCTGGCCCGGGAACGTCCGTGAGCTCCACTCGACGATCGAGGCCGCGGCCCTCCGGCATGATGGGGGAGCGCTCCTTGATGCCTCAACCCTTCCCGAACATCTGCTGACTCCTGATACTGTCGTGCGTTCTTTTCGTAAGGACCAGCCGACGCTCAAGGAAGTCGAACGCACCTACATACTCTGGGTGCTCGAGAATTCCAGGGGCACAAGGGCGGATGTCGCGAAGACGCTCGGCATCTCGCGTAAATCGCTTTGGGAGAAGTGCAAAAGATTCGGAATCGCCTGAAGGGTCGTCAAACGACCTATAGGTGGAAAGCAGACTTCAAAGGAGAGAAGATCGCACATGGACACAAAGACGCTCAAGATCTACCGGAAGCGCCTCGTCGAGCAGAAGACGGACATCACCAGGGGGTACGACAAAACCCGCTCCCAGGGCAAGATGGTTGACTCCGACGCCTCCCATGATCCGGTCGACAAGGCCGCGAACTCCTACACCAAGGAATTCCTGTTCAGTCTCTCGAACAAGGAGCGCGACGAGATTCAGATGATCGATGACGCGATTATCAGGATCGACGAGAAACGTTTCGGCGCCTGCGTCGTGTGCGGAGACGATGTCGAACGCAAGCGTCTCGAAGCGGTTCCCTGGGCCAAGCATTGCCTGAGCTGCCAGGAGAAGATCGAAGCGGGTCTGATCTAGGACGGCCTTAGAGGCTCTGAACGGTTGACGCTCTTCTGGACGAAGGCCTGGGACGCGGTCGCGGGGGTTTTGTTTCCGGCCCCCTGCGTTTCGTGCGACGCCTTGATCGCCGCCCACGACCCGCCCCTTTGTCCTTCGTGCTGGGAGCGCCTGCCTTTGATCGACGGTGTCACGTGCGGGTGCGGCGCGCCTCTTCCTGGAGCCGCTTCACCGGACCTCGAATGTGGACGCTGCCGCCGTGGACGCTCGGAGATTTCAAGGGGCGCATCCCTCGGCTTTCATGAGGGAACTCTGCGCGACTCCGTGGTGGCGCTCAAGTATCGCGGCCGCCACAAAACCGCCGAGCGTCTTTCTCAGCGTCTCTTCGAGCGACGAAGCTGCCGCGAGACACTGCAGGATACCGACTGGTTGATCGGCGTGCCGCTCCATGAGAGGCGGCTGAGGGAACGCGGTTTCAACCAGGCCGGCCTTCTCGCCTCAAGCCTGGGGCGGCTGGCCAGGATTCCGGTTTCGACCGCCCTCGTGAGGGTCCGAGACACTCCTTCTCAAACCGAACTCTCGGCGAGAGAACGCCGGAGGAACGTGGCCAACGCTTTCGCGGTGCGGGACGCGGCGGGGCTCATGAATTCGGTGGTGGTTCTGGTGGACGACGTGGCCACCACGGGCGCCACGATAAGGGAGTGCGCCAAAACCCTGCTGGCCGCGGGCGCCCTCGAAGTTCGGGCAATCACGGTCGCACGCGCAGAATAGGCCTCCGCCCCCCTTGCATCCTTGGAGAAACAGATGAAACCGAAAACACTGTCGCGGCTTGGCTTCTGCCTGTTGGTGGCGCTGCTCCCTGCGCCCTCGTTCGCCTGGAGCGACGCGGTTTACCGGTTGGTGATCCGAAAGGCCATCGACACACTGCCCAAGGGCCAGAAGAAGTACTTCGAAGATCACCGTTATGAGATGCCGAGCCTGACCCCGGATGAAGACCCGCCGGTGCGGCCCGATGGGCGTCGCTTCGCGATCGACCTCCTCGGTTCTTTTCCCTTCGGGGACGTGGCCCAAGATGAAGCCTCGGTCAAGGGCAAGGCAGATCCTCGGCTCGTGGGGCGGCTTCCTTTCCTGCTTCTCGAGGCTCACGCCCGTCTCGTCGAAGCTTTCAAGGGCGGAGACAAGGAGAAGATCCTTGAAGCGGCCGACGCGGTGGCGATCCTGGCCGCGGACCTCAACAATCCACTCGGGATGTCGCAGAACTTCGACGGCCAGAAAACGGATCAGCCCGGATTGTCGAAGCGATTCACCGCGCAACTAGCCGAGGGGATGGAGAACCGTTTGAAGCTCAATCCCGAAGCCGCCCGCCTTCTCGAGAACCCGCGCGACTACATCTTCGGGTCGATGGTGAGGAATCACGTCTGGGTCGACAACATCCTTTACGCCGATCGTCTCGCCTACCGTGGCAAGTCCTCCTACGGAGGCCCCTACTTTGAAGCCCTCGAGCTGCGCTCGGGCCGGCTCCTGGGCGAGATTCTGTCGAACGCGGCTGCCGACGTGGGCAGCTTCTGGTATACCGCGTGGACCGAAGCGGGACGTCCCGAGCTGCATTAGTTCTCGGGTTGTTCTGATTCCTTCTGTTTCCAAGAGAACTGCTCCTAAGAATTGCTCGAAACACGACCTGAACCGCGACCTGAAGACGTGATCATGGTCGCGAAGTGTCTCGACGGGGACAGCGCCTCCTGGGAACTCCTGGTCGAAAAACATCGCCGGCGCGTTTTCAACATCGCCTACAAGTTCACGGGACGTCACGACCGTGCGGAGGACTTGTCGCAGGAGATCTTCCTGCGCATCTTCAAGAACCTCGGGAAGTTCGACCCCGCGGCCGATTTTTCGAAGTGGCTCGCCTCGGTGGCTCGTAACCACTGCATCGACAACTACAGGTCCACGCGCCGCGAACAGCGGACCATGGTCGACGACGGTCTCGCCTTCGACATGGCGGTGGCCCCCTCCTCCACCGACCCCTTGCGGTCGATCGAGGCCACGGAAGCGAAAGAGTTCTTGCGAGTGGGACTTTCAAGCCTCCCGGAGAAGCTGCGCGAGGCGGTCGTGTTGCGCGACCTCAAAGGTCTTGCGTACGAGGAGATGGCCGTGAGACTCTCGCTTCCGGTCGGAACCATCAAGAGCCGGATCAATCGGGGACGCGAGGAACTCGCCCGGGCCCTCCGCGCGAAGGGTCCCCGCTAACGCCGGTTGTGCGCACCTTGTTTGAAGGAGAAGACCCTTGGACCTTTCGATTGAAAAAAACGCGGACGCGACCATCATCCGCGTCCAAACCGCGCGCGTGATCTATCCCCTTCTGCCCACCCTGGTCGCGAAGACCAAAGCGGCGGTCGAGGGCGGGGCCAGGAAGCTCGTTCTCGATCTGTCCGCGGTCTCCTATATCGATAGCGCCACCATCGGGTGCATCATGGACATCTACCGCCTCGCGACCGACCGGGGCGGCGCGCTCCACGTGCTGGCCCCTCAGGCTCGGGTCGAGACCATGCTGTCGATGGCCGGTGTCCACAAGATCGTGCCGATCTTCCGCGAGGAGGATGAAGCGGTGAAGGCCTTCGCTACCGGGAGCTCGAAACAGTAATGTCGGAAACGCGTTCCGTGCGCCTCTCCACAGGTTTGCTAGTCCCGCTCGACGGAGATCTCCTCGCGATCATCGAGGCCCTCTACAAAGAGGTGACGCTCGGCAACGTCTTGAACTCGTCGTTCGAGACGATGCGTGCGGAGATCCTGTCGCTCATCGGCCAGATGAGCGAAGCTGAGCAGCGGTCGTACTTCGCCGAGTCCTTGTTCCTGAATTCGGTTACGTACGAGAACGAGATGCTTTCGGCGTATGTGCGCCGCCTGGGCGCCAAAGCCGCGGCAGTGAAGAAACCCGCAACCAAGAAACCCGCAGCCCAAAAAATCAAGGCAAAGAAAAAGGCGCCAGCGAAGAAGTCTCGCTGACGCCTGGGCGACGGCCGGCCCGAGAGAAGCTCAGCTCGTGGTCGCTAGAGCCGCCGCCTGTTTCGCCTTCTCGGCGAGATCGGCTTCCTGCTGCTTCTTGAGCTCGACGGCCTGCTTCTGCAGGACCTGCGCTTCTTCCATCAGGCTGTTGCGCATGGCCGGGTTCGTGGTGAGCTTCGCCTGTTCGCGAAGCAGCAGACCCTTGTAGATGAGCGCCTCGACGAAGTCGCTCTTGATGGCAAGGGCTTTGTTCACGAACTCCATGCCCTCGTCCGCGAGCTGCTTTTTGCGGGCATTGTCGAGATCGGGGTCGCGGTAGCACTTGTCCCAGTAGTAGGTGGCGACGGTGTAGTAGCCCTTGGGGTCGGTGGGATCGAGTTCGGCGCAGAGCTTCAGCTGATTGACCGCGTCATCGAACCGGCTCTTTCCCGTTTTGCCTTCGGTCACGGGAACACCCTTCTCGTCCCAGAGCGTCTTGTTGTAGAAGCCGGCGAGAGCGCCACAGGCCTTCGGATCCTTGGGCGCCACTTCGAGCGCGGCTTTGCGGTACGCGGCTTCGGCTTCGTTCACCTTGCCGAACTTCTCGTACAGGTTCGCCATCGCGAAAAGGTTCTGGAGGTTCCCGGGCTCGCTGCTCGTGAGATCGGTCGCATATTTCATCGACGTGTCGAAATCGCGGTAAGGATCGTCCGCGTAGATGCCGATCAGTGCCGAAAGAGCGTTCTTCTTGAGCGTCGGGTACTTCGTGTCGTCGGGCGAGGGGGTCGCGGCGAGGACGGTCTTGTAGTGCTTGATCGCTTCCTCGAGATTGGCCTTGCTATCGTCTTTGCCCGGCCGGAAAAGCTGATGGTAGGAGCTGCCGAGGTAGAAGGTCGCTTCGATGTTGGCGGGGTCTTTCTCCAGCACGTACTTATAGGAGTCAAGCGCCTTTCGGAAGCTCTCGTCCTTGTACTGCCGATGTCCCTCGCGAAGCGCCGTCTGCGCCTGAACGCGGGCGCAATTCAAGACGGGAATCGCAAGGAGAACGACGGCCAAGGTCCGGATCGCGTGCCTCATGTTGGTGTCTTTCAAGGGCTTGGTCCTCGCACGACCCGTGTCTACAGGCCGGCTGAGTTTGTGGGGAGCTTCTTTCTTCAGTGGCGGCCAGGCCCGCATGAGGCGGGGTTGAGGCTTGGTGAAGTATGGATCAGTGGGGACAAGAATGCCGAAGGGGTGTTTCGCCCAAATTGTAGGGCAGGGGTCAAAGTTCCGTCAACGATTCCTGTGTTTCGCGCGTCTCTTGTCTGAACGGTCAGGAGGAGTATCTTAGGTTCTTGAGCGTTGACGTACCAAGGCGTGCCGAAAAGCCTCAAAACAATGCGCGGCTCTTCGTTGACAGTATTTCGTCCCGGTGTCTAGAATCCTTGAACTCATCTAAGACGAGAACTTTTCCTGGCGCCCTGGTTCGTCATACGAACTCATCACCTTCGAAAACGCCTCTTGATCAAAGGTAGCGAAGATCCCGACAGGACAAGTGCGAGGGACAGATGGAACGAAAACTTTTTGCAGATCTAGTCGAGTCGGACAGCCAGGGCCACAAGCCCAAGCGCGGCATCGTCTTCGCCATGTCGCTCGCGCTGCACGTGATCGGGCTGCTCGCGGTGGTGATCGTGCCTTTGCTGCAGGCCGAGGAGCTTCCCGAGCCCGCTGCGGCGGTGAAGGCCTTCTTCGTTGAACCTGCGTCTGCCCCTCCTCCGCCTCCTCCGCCTCCCCCGCCCGCTCCCAAGTCTCCGGTGAAAGAGGCTCCAAAGCCCGTTACCCAGGAAGTCAAATTCGTGGCGCCGGTAGAGGTGCCGCAGGAAATCAGACCGTCCGCCGGCATCGACCTGGGTGTTGAAGGCGGCTCGGAGGGCGGTGTCGAGGGCGGCGTCGCGGGTGGCGTCGCGGGCGGTATTGTCGGCGGACTTCCCGCCGAGCCTGCTCCTCCCGTCCAGGCCGTCCGCGTGGGCGGCAATATCAAGGAGCCCACCAAGACCAAGAACGTGGCCCCGGTCTATCCGGATATCGCGAAGCAGGCGAGAGTCCAGGGAATCGTCATCCTCGAATGCACCATCAGCCCGCAGGGCCGGGTGACCGACGTCAAAGTCCTCCGCGGCATCCCCCTGCTCGATCAGGCGGGCATCGACGCGGTCAAGCAGTGGCAGTACACCCCGACTCTCCTGAACGGGGTTCCGGTGCCGGTCATCATGACGGTCACGGTTAATTTCAGGCTGAACTAGGACTCGCCCCTCGCACCGCGTCTTCGGCGAACCCGCTCCCAAAACCATTTCCGTTTCTTCAAACGCACCCGACCTCTCACTAAACCGACCTTTAGGAGTCTCAAAAAAATGCAATTCGATCTCGGGCACCTCTGGGCCACAATGGGCATCGTTGCGAAGGGCGTCGTCGTGACGCTCCTCATCATGTCCATCTGGTCAATCTCGATCATGTTTGACCGATGGAAGCTCTACAACGCCGCCAAGGCCCAGTCCCGGAAATACGCAGCGGACGTGGCGCGTCTCCTCAAGGCGGGAAAGCTAAAGGAAGCGGTCGACCTTTCGAGCTCGGCGGGCATGAAGTCTTCCCACCTCGCCAAGGTGTCACTGGCGGGTCTCCAGGAATGGCAGTTCCAGGGCGCCACGGGTGAAACCGACAAGGACGCCGCGCTCGAGGCCGCCAAGCGCGCCATGCAGCGGGCGACCGCGGTCAATCTGGCCGATCTGAAGAAGGGGCTTTCTTTTCTGGCCACTACCGGTGCGACGGCGCCTTTCGTCGGACTGCTTGGCACCACGGTTGGAATCATCAACGCCTTTGCCGGAATGGGCATGACGGGTTCGGGCGGCATTGGTGCTATCTCTGCCGGTATTTCCGAAGCCCTGATCACCACCGCTCTCGGACTCGTGGTGGCTATCGCGGCGGTTTGGGCTTACAACTATTTCTCTGGCCAGGTGGACGGCTTCACCGTCGAGATGGACAATTCCGGCGGCGAGTTGCTCGAGTTCGTCAAGAAGCTCGCCTAAACATCCGTCTTTCAATCGGGGCGCGCCGTCTTCGGCGCGTCCCTTGTAGACCCTTCTCTCACGGAGCCTGATACACCATGTCGATGTCAGTCGGCGCAAAAAAAGGCGGGCCGGTCGCGGACATCAACGTGACGCCCATGGCCGACATCATGATCGTGCTGCTGATCATCTTCATGGTCATCACGCCCCTGATCAACAAGGGCGTCGACGTTGAGTTGCCGAAGGCGTCCAATACGAAGGAACGCAAGGACGAGCCCGACAACATCACGATCGGTTTCACCAAGGGCCTCACCATCTTCTTCAAAGGCGTGAAGCTCGATGGTGGTACCGCGGAGCTCGCAGAGCGGTTGAAGAGCGCGCTCGAGGAACGGGGGGACACCGACAAGGTGGCCTACTTGAAGGCCGACATCAACATTGAGTACGGCGAAGTGATGAAGATCATGGATGTCTGCCGGGAGGCGGGCATCGAAGAGATCGCGCTGGTGTCTGAACCCAAGGTGGAGGGTTAAAGAAAATGGCGCAGGCCAAGAAGAAGAAGCACGAAGAGGCGCACTATGCGCCTAGTCCGCAGTCTGTTTCGGAAATCAATATCACGCCGCTTATCGATATCCTGCTTGTCCTCCTGATCATTTTCATGCTGGTCACCCCGACCGCGCAGAAGGGCGTCGACATCGCCCTGCCGCAGGATCCCAACACCAACCAGCCGCCGCCGCCCCAGACCGACACCATCGTTATGGAAGTCGCCGAGTCGGGTTCCATCTCGATCAACAAACTGCCGGTGGCAAGCCTCGACGAACTCGACCAGAAGCTCAAGGACATCTTCCAGACCCGTAGCGACAAGACGCTCTTCGTGAGGGGCGACGCTAAGTCGCTCTACGGTAAGGTCGTCGAGGCCATGGACATCGCGCGTGGCGCGGGTGTCGAGCGCGTGGGCATCATCTCGGATACCGGTGCGGCCGCCGCTACGGCCCCGCCTGCCCAGTAGTCTGCCGCTCCCAAAAAGGAGCGTCATTAGAAAAGCCCGCCTGATTCAGGCGGGCTTTTTGTTGCTTCGGATGACTCCCTCAGGCGGTGGCGATGGCGTGATCGAATCCGGCGATGGGCGAGGCGGCGGTTTCGATCGTCCACGCCGCATGATTCCGCAGAAGCGCCCGCACAAGCTCAGCGTGAAGAGAGTGGCCCGCGCACTTCGCGACCACGCGCCCCTTGATCCGGAAACCGAGCAGGGCCAGGTCGCCCACCACATCGAGGGCTTTGTGGCGAACGAACTCGTCGTGCATTCTCGGAGAAGAAAGGAAACCATCCTCGCCGATGACCACGGCACTCTCAAGAGACCCACCAAGCGCTAAACCGCGGGCGCGCATGGCCTCGACATCCTTCAGGAAGCAGAAGGTGCGCGCGGACGACAACTCGTTCCGGAAGCTCTCTTCGGTGACGTCGATCGCAACTCTTTGACGACCCACGAGGGCGTGGTCGAACTCAATGGTGTAATCGACCTCGTATGAATCCGAGGGTTCGATCAGGATGAAACGATCGTCGTTTAAAGACCCGACGCGAACCGCGTCGCGCACCACCAGAGTGCTCTGGAACGCGGCGAGATTCTTGACTCCGGCTTCGTCGATCAGATGGACGAACATCCGCGACGAACCATCGAACACGGGAATCTCCGCGCCGTCAAGCTCAACCCGGACGTTGTCGACGCCCGTCGCATAAAGGGCTGCGAGCAGGTGCTCCACAGTCAGGACCTGCGCGCCGTCGCGCCGCAGGGACATCGCCAGTTCCTGCTGGGCCACCCATTCACTCCGGGCCGGCACTTCGCGATGATCGAGATCGGTTCTCACGAACACGATTCCGCTATTCGCGGGAGCAGGCAAGAGCCGGAGCGAGACCAGTTTGCCGGAATGGAGCCCGACTCCTTTGGTTTCGACGCTTCTTTGGAGGGTGCGTTGGCGCACAGGTGAGTCTTGGCTCTGCAATTGCTGTTCCCCGGTAGACGCCTCAGTTCTATTTTGCTTTATGTTCAGGTTTATCAATACGTTAAGGAACTAGTCCGCCTGCTCGCTGGTGTGGCCTTACCTCCACTCCGGGGGTGTCCCTAGTGTCCATGCGGCCACGGCGGGGTCTCTTGGGACACACGGCCCTGGCGAACTCGTCTGGTGTGGTAAATTTATGGGTCCGGCGGGTCGTTTCCGCACCCGGAACCCCCTGTTTTTGATCAGTTTCATCGGTCCCAAGTTTCAGGCCCAAGTTTCAGGAAAGAGATCGCAACCACCATGTCGAAGAAGCCTCTCGCGGACGATCGTCGAAGAGAACTGGCCACCGAGGCCTTTGCAAAAGTCGTTCGGGCGTCCTTCAAGGGCGAGACCGACAAGGCACGTGAGTCGCTCGCAGTCATCGAGTCCCAGTACGCGGATGAGATCGACATCCTCGAGCGCGCCCGACGCTTCGCCGCCATCAACGTGGCGAAGGAGAATGGCCGGAACGGAAAGCCGAAGGGCTCGGCCGAGTTGTTGCTCGCGGGTGTCGTCGCATTGAACCTGGGCGATCTCGACAGCGCCGAGAGAGATCTCTCGAGTGCTCTGGCCGAGAACGCGAAGAACGCCGACGCGCACTACGTCCTGGCGGTCGTTCACGCGCGGCGAGAGAAGTCGGATGACGCGCTTGCCTCCTTGAAGGCCGCCTGCGCTCTCTCCGCTGAGCGCCGGGCTCAAGCGCCCCTCGACAGCGAGTTCGCCTCTCTTCTCGGAAACCCCGCCTTCGAAGCTCTGACCGCCGCCTGAGGCGGCCGCTGCCCACGGCTCGAACAGTCCCCGCGCGCCCATGACCCCGTCCCTGAGCGCGATCGTGCTGGCCGCGGGCAAGGGGACGCGGATGAACTCGTCGCTCCCCAAGGTGCTTCACGGCGCCGCGGGTCGGCCCCTGCTTCACTACGCGCTCGAACGCTGCCGAGAGCTCCAGGCCAGGACGCTCGTCGTGGTGGGTCATCAGGCCGATGCGGTCAAGGCAGCCTTCGCGGATCGGGCCGATGTTGCCTTCGCGATCCAGGAGCCTCAGCTTGGAACCGGCCACGCCGTCCAGGTGGCCTTGCGGGCCATGCCTTGGGTGGCGGACGGCTCGGTCCTGGTGCTCGCGGGCGATGTGCCGCTCCTTCGAAAGGAGACGCTTCGGGCCCTGTGCGACCTTCGTCAAAAAACCGGTGCCGCGGCGGCGCTCGTTTCCTTTCGAACCGATGCACCCTCCGCCTATGGACGGATCGTGCGGGACGAACACGGCCGAGTTTCGCGCATCGTCGAAGCGAAAGATGCGACACCCGAAGAACGCCTCATCGATGAGGTCAATGCAAGCCTCTATGTGTTCGCCGGGGATCTGCTGCGCGAAGCCCTGTTCGGCCTCGACTCGGCCAACGCCCAGGGTGAGTTCTACCTGACCGACGTGATCGGCCGGCTCGTTTCCGCGGGACGCCTCGTGGAAGCGCTCGTGATTGACGATGCGGTCGAAGCCGCGGGGGTTAACACACCGGTGGAACTCGCTTCCGTCGAGAAGGAGCTTTATCTCCGGCGGGCCGGCGCCCTCATGCTCACGGGCGTGTCGATGGAACGACCGGACACCCTTCTGATCGGCCCCGAAGTTCAAGTTGCCGCCGGTGCGCGCCTTCGCGCCTTCACCATCCTGGAGGGAAAAACTTCGATTGAGTCGGGAGCGTCCGTCGGGCCTTTTTGTCGTGTCGAGGACTCTCTTGTCGGCAAAGGCGCCACGATTCTCGACTCCTGTCTCGTGCGAAGTTCGAAGATTTCCGCGGGAGCGTCTATCGGCCCGTTTGCTCACATCCGGCCAGACTCCGTCGTCGGAGAGAATGCCAAGGTGGGAAACTTCGTCGAACTCAAGAAGACCATCCTTGGCAAGGGATCCAAAGCACCCCATCTCTCCTACCTCGGAGACGCCACCATCGGCGAGCGTGCGAACATCGGTGCTGGAACCATCACCTGCAACTACGACGGCGTGGTGAAAAGCCCCACCGCGATCGATGACGGCGCTTTTGTGGGAAGCAACTCGATCCTCGTGGCTCCGGTTCGAATCGGCAAGGGAGCGTATGTCGCGGCGGGTAGCGTGATCACGAAGGAAGTCCCAGACGATGCTCTCGGCGTGGGCCGCGCTCGTCAGGAGAACAAACCCGGCTGGGCCACAAGAAGGCGCCGGAAGGAATAGCGGACCTCCGGGGGGTGCTTCGATATGTGCGGGATTGTTGGCTACGTCGGTCCAAAAAACGCCACGCCGATCCTCGTGGACGGGCTGAGACGGCTCGAGTACCGCGGTTACGACTCCGCCGGTATCGCGGTGGTGTCGGGCGACCTTATCGAGCGTCGTCGGGCGCCCGGAAAACTGCGCAATCTCGAAGCGGTCCTCGAAGCAGCTCCGGTCAAAGGCTCGATCGGAATAGGTCACACACGCTGGGCCACCCACGGCCGGCCGAGTGAAGAAAACGCTCATCCGCATGCCGACTCGTCGGGACGGCTCGTGGTGGTGCACAACGGGATCATCGAAAACTACATGGAGCTCAAGGAGCGCCTCGTCAAAGACGGGGTTCGCTTTGAGACCGAGACGGACACCGAAGTGGTGGCGCATCTGGTGGCCTC
>JAYUUU010000067.1:0-7639 GCA_043754395.1 Vicinamibacteria bacterium | reverse complement strand
CGGTTTCGATCGCTTTCTTCAACGCCTCGACTGCGATCTCGATGGCGTTCTTGTCCGGGGCGGTGAGCTTGTCGCCCGAATCCTTGATGAAGCGTTCGGCACCGTACACGGCCTGGTCGGCCTTGTTCCTGTTCTCGATCTCATCGCGACGCTTCTTGTCGTCGTCGGCGTGCGATTCAGCCTCGCGCATCATGCGGTCGACTTCGTCCTTGCTCAGGCCGCTCGACGCCGTGATCGTGATCTTCTGTTCCTTGCCTGTCCCAAGATCCTTCGCCTGCACGTTGACGATGCCGTTGGCGTCGATGTCGAAGGTGACCTCGATCTGCGGGATGCCGCGCGGCGCCGGCGGAATGCCGTCGAGATGGAACCGGCCGAGGGTGCGGTTGTCACGAGCCAGGGACCGCTCTCCCTGCAGCACATGAATCTCGACGGTGGTCTGACTGTCGGACGCGGTCGAGAACACCTCGCCCTTGCGCGTCGGGATGGTGGTGTTGCGTGGGATCTGGGTCGTCATGACACCGCCCATCGTCTCGATGCCGAGCGACAGCGGGGTGACATCGAGCAGCAGCAAGTCCTTCACGTCGCCGGCAAGCACACCGGCCTGCACGGCTGCGCCGATGGCGACCACTTCGTCCGGGTTCACACCCTTGTGGGGGTCCTTCCCGAAGATCGCCTTCACGATTTGCTGCACCTTCGGGATGCGGGTCGACCCGCCGACGAGCACGACCTCGTCGATCTTCGACGGATCAACCCCGGCATCGGCGAGGGCTTGCTTGGTCGGACCCACGGTCTTCTGCAGCAGGTCGTCGACGAGCTGCTCGAACTTCGCTCGTGTCAGCTTCATCTGCAGGTGCTTGGGCCCGGTCTGGTCGGCCGTGATGAACGGCAGGTTGATGTCGGTCTCCATCACCGTGGAGAGTTCCATCTTCGCCTTCTCGGCGGCTTCCCTCAGGCGCTGGAGCGCCATGCGGTCCTGGCGCAGGTCGATGCCGTGCTCGTTCTTGAAGCCCTGGACCAGCCAGTCGATGACCCGCGCGTCGACGTCTTCACCGCCCAGGAAGGTGTCGCCGGCGGTGGCGATGACCTTGAAGACGCCGCCCTTGCCGATCTCCAGGATCGAGATGTCGAAGGTGCCGCCGCCGAAGTCGTAGACCGCGATGGTCTCGTCTTTCTTCTTGTCGAGGCCGTATGCGAGGGCCGCGGCCGTGGGCTCGTTGACGATACGAAGGACTTCGAGGCCGGCGATCTTGCCCGCGTCTTTGGTGGCCTGACGCTGGGCGTCGTTGAAGTAGGCGGGAACTGTGATGACCGCCTGGGAGACGGAGGTTCCGAGATGATCCTCTGCGGCCTGCTTGAGCTTCTGCAGAATCATGGCCGAGATCTCGGGTGGCGAATAGACCTTGCCGCGGATGTCGACACGCGCCAGACCGTCCTGCTCGACGACCTTGTAGGGGACGAGCTTCGCTTCATCGGTGATTTCGCTGAAGCGACGGCCCATGAAGCGCTTCACAGAGTAAATGGTTGCTTCGGCGTTGGTAACCGCCTGGCGCTTCGCGACCTGGCCTACGAGACGCTCGCCGTCTTTGGTGAACGCGACGATGGAAGGGGTGGTGCGCCCACCCTCGGAGTTCGCGATAACCACCGGCGCGTCACCCTCAAGGACGGAAACACACGAGTTGGTCGTGCCGAGATCAATACCTATTACTTTGCCCATGTCTTATCTTTCTCCTGTTCGACGAGGCAAAGAATAGGTGATTAGTTGGTGCGTGTCAATGCATTTTATATGAGTGTGAATAAATCAGATTTAGTCCAGACGAAGCAACCCCGTCGAGCCACCACCAGGCGAGGTCCAATCGGCTTGGCGGTCATGACCACTATTCATGACCAGTGATAGATTCTGTCCGTGAAGCAGATCGCCGCCGCCAAGTTCAAGGAACAGTGCCTGTCCTTGCTGGACAACGTCGCCGAGGAAGGTCTCGTCATCACCAAGCATGGAAGGGCCGTCGCCAAGTTGATCCCGATCCGTGCCTCATCGGCGGACCTCATCGGCGCCCTCAAGGGAAAGCTGAAGATTCAGGGGGACGTTCTCTCAACCGGAGTTCCCTGGAATGCTGAATCTTGATACCCACATCCTTCTACATGCGTTGAGCGGAGAGGTGACGGCGCAGGAGGGACGGCTGCTTAGAAGCCATCGTTGGAGCATCTCCGCGATCGTGCTGTGGGAAATCGCCAAGCTGGCGCAGCTTGGACGGATTGAACTCGACCTGAACGACCCGGCCTTCTCCCGGGCCGTGGCTGGGCTTCACATCTGGCCGCTCAGCCTCGAGGTGGCAAGAGCGAGCACGCAACTGGATTTCAAGAGCGACCCGGCCGATGAACTCATCGCAGCGACGAGCGTGATCCACAAGACGCCACTCCTCACCCGCGACAGGATTCTCCGCCGCTCGAAGTTGGTGCCTCTGGCTTAGACGATATGCGCCTCCCGAGCGAAGTCAGATTGACAAGCCAATGACCGCAAACGGCGCCATCGAGTACGACGACCTTCTGTCCGCGTTCGAGTGGGTCAACGCCAGCCATCTGGGCGACAACTCGGCCTTCGTCTGCCGCGAGACCGGAGCGATCCATTGGGGCTCGAATTCCGCGGACCTCGAGGATGAGCTTCCCGACGACATCGATGATGGGCGCTTGTACGTCGCCGTTCCCCACGGTAGCGAACTCGGCCTTGGAAAGCGCATGGCCCTGGCGTTCACGGAAGAGGTGCTGCCCCACTCGACCTCAGAGGTCGCGGGGTTCTTCCGGAGACCCGGGGCCTTCCCGCGTTTCCGGGAACTCCTGGGTCGCGAACAGCGCGTCGAAGAGTGGCGAGAGTTCGAGAGACTGGCGACCGCGCGGGCGCAAGCCTGGCTAGTCCGGGTCTCGCGCCTTCAAGGCCTCCAGCGCTTGTTCGGCCGCCACGAGTTCCGCTTTCTTGCGGGAGGCGCCCTCTCCCCTCCCAAGCACCTCCCCACCAACGAGGCACTTCACGCGATGCCGTTGTCGATGCTGAGGACCTTCGAGCGACTCGACTTCATATAAGGGCAGATCGAGACCGCGGCCCTGCAGGAACTCCTGGAGCGCGCCTTTCGCGTCTTTGGTCGCAAGCGACCCCTCGAGGAGCCGCGGCTCGAAGAGTCGCGTCACCACGGCTCGCGCCGCCTCGATGCCGCCGTCGAGGTAGACCGCCGCGATCAACGCTTCGACCACGTCCTCCTGGACTTTGTCGTGGGTGCGGCCGTGATTCTTCTCCTCGCCGGCGCTCATGCGGATAAGAGAGCCGACGTCGAAAGACTTCGCGATCGCAACCAGCGTCGGGGTCGAAACGAGGCGGGCGCGGATACGTGTCTTGTCGCCCTCAGCGCCGTGGGGATCGCGCCGATGAAGCATCTCGGCGACGGCGAAACCGAGGACGGCATCGCCGAGGAACTCGAGGGGCTCGTTCGAGGCCATCGCTTTGTGCTCGGCGAGGAGACTGCGGTGAGTGAGCGCCTGCTCGACGAGGGCCGCGTCCTTGAAACTGTAGCCGAGGGCGCCTTCGACAAGGGTGCGGGTTCGCTCGTCCAGGGTCACGGCGTCTTCGCCTTGGCTCGCTCGAATACCACGCGCCCACCCACCATCGTGAGATCGACCGGTGTCGTGAGGATCTTCTTCGGTTCGATTTTGAAGAGATCCTCCGCAAAGATCGCGAGGTCGGCGAGCTTCCCGGGCTCGAGCGTCCCCTTCCGGGCATCCGCGAACTCGGCGTAGGCAGAACCGCGTGTGTAGAGATCAATCGCGGTGTCGAGCGGGATCCGCTCTTCAGGAAGAAATCCTCCCTTTGGCCCGCCTTCAACCGTCTCACGCGTGACCGCGGCATAAAGCCCAATCCGCGGATCGAGCGGCTCGACGTACCAGTCGGTACCGAAGGCGACTGGAATGCCGGCGTCAAGGAAAGACTTGAAGTTGTAGGCGATCTTGCACCGTTCGATGCCGATGCGTTTCGGGGCCCAGCGCATGTCGTCGATGCAATGGGAGGGCTGGATCGAGGCCACCACGCGAAGGGCGGCGTAGCGCGCGAGATCGGCCCGCCGCACCACCTGCGAATGCTCGATCCGGAATCGCCGATCGGCCCGCGCACGAGCGGCCGCCGTCTTCTCGAAAGCATCGAGAACGAGCGCGTTCGCCCGATCGCCGATGGCGTGAACCGCGAGCTGAAAGCCCGCCGCGTCCGCGTCGTCGATCATCCGGTTGAGCTCGTCGACCGGATACAAAAGCAACCCGCTCGTCGTCGGCTCGTCGGAATAGGGCTCGAAGAAAGCTGCGGTGCCGGCACCCATCGAACCGTCGGAAAGGATCTTGATGGCGCCGATGCGGATCCAGTCGTCGCCAAGGCCCGATCGCACCCCAGCCGCGACGAGAGACTTCATGGCGCTCACGGGCCGCCACACGTTGAGCCGTGCGGTGAGGCCGCCCTCCGCCCGGATCTGCTGGTACGCCGGCAGGGCATCGATCGAGGAGTTGTCCTGGACGCTGGTGACGCCAAGCGATGCCGCGTGGGCGAGGGCCGCTTTCGCGGCGCGGACATTCATCTCACGAGTCGGGTCGGGCAACACCTTATAAAGGAGGTCCTGGGCGTTGTCCTTGAGGATGCCCGTCGGATCCCCCGCGGCGTCTCGAACGATGGTTCCGCCAAACGGGTCCTTCGTATCGCGATCGATTCCCGCGGCCCGCAGCGCCGCCGAGTTCGCGAGGATCATGTGCCCGTCGAGACGATTCACCGCGACGGGATGATCCTTCGTCGAGTCGTCGATGAGCTGTTTCGTAGGCAGGGACTGGCTCTTCCAGCGCTCGTGATCCCAGTTGCCGTTCAGGATCCACGTCCCTTTCGGAAGGCTCGCCGCGTGGTTGCCGATTCGCCGCGCGAAATCCGCCTCGTCCCGGGCATCGCGCAGGTCGACCGAAAGAAGGCCAAAGCCCCCGTCGATGAAATGGACGTGGGCGTCGTTGAAGCCCGGAGTCACCAACCGGCCCTTGAGGTCGACGACGCGGGTTCCCTTGGTGGCGAGCGCCCGGATCGCGGCGTCATCGCCGGCGGCGATCACGTACTCGCCCGAAACCGCAAGGGCCGTTTCGAACCGACCCTTCTGCACGTACACGCGGCCGTTCACAAAGATGGTGTCGGCGGTCTGCATGGCCATCGCGGCTCCCAGGATGAGACTCAGCATGGTGGAACGGGACCTCTGGCTAGACGACTTTGACGATGACCATCGTCATGTCGTCGTGTGGACTTTCTCCGGCCGCGAAAACACGAACCTCGTGAAGGATGCGCTCTTTCAGGTCATCGCTCGAGAGAGCATTCGCCTCTTTAAGGATCGCGGCGAGACGGCCTTCGCCAAAGAGTTCGGAGCTGCCATTCATGGCTTCGGAAATTCCGTCGGTGAAGAAGAGGAAGGTGTCGCCGTGCACGAGGGGGATCTCGAGTTCCTGAATCACCGCCTTGAAAGTGTCCCCCGAGTCGAAACCGAGGGCCAGGCCGGGCGGAGACAGCAAACGCGTCTGGTCGGTTCGGCCGTCGAAGTGGATGAGCGGATTGTGTCCGGCGCGCGCCACTCGCAGCGTTCGCTTCTGCGAGTCAATGATGGCGTAGGTCATGGTCACGAACGACCGGCGGTCGAGGTTCGGCGCCAAGATCTCGTTCAGTTCGGTGAGAAGCGCCTTCGGCGAGTCGTGGTTTCTCGACAGGGACAGAATGAGACCCTTGAGCTCGGCCATGTACAGGGCCGCCGACGTGCCCTTGCCCGAAACGTCGGCGATGAGAACGCCGAGGCGATGGTTCGACAGAGGCAGGAGGTCGTAGTAGTCGCCGCCCATCTCGTTCGCGGGTAAGCAGACCGCCGCGATCTTGAGGCCCTCGACCTCGACATACTCCTGGGGCAAAAGGCTCATCTGGATGTTGCGGGCGACCCGAAGGTCCTCCTCCATCCGCTCTTTCTCGCCCTGCTGCTCGAGCAGGTCCTCGATCCCTTGCGACATCGAGTTGAACGACTGCGCGAGGTCGCCGAGCTGATCTTTGCTGTGAACGATGATGCGGTGTGAGAAGTCGCCACGCTGAAGCTTCAGGGTTCCAATTGAGAGAGCATGGACCGACCCCGTGATCGATCGGACCAGAGCGGTGCCGAACATAAGGGCCACGAGATAGACGAAGGCAAAGAGCACCGCGACCGCTCCAAGGAAGATGAGAAGAAGCTGTGAGAATCTCTCGGTACCCGTGGTCAGCGACTCGTAGAGGCGGGGCGGATTGACGTTGAAGGCGATGGCCGCGGTCGAGCGAGCGCCCGTCTCCCAATCGAATTGATCGTGGGAGGTCACCATCGAAGGGCCGCGGCCGCGTGTGCTTTCAGCCTGCCTCGAGACTCTCATCCTTGGGCTCGAGCGGCTCTGCGCGGTGACGCTGAGATTGGAAACCACGATGCCGGATTGACGCTCGATGCCGGCGAAGAGCGATACGTCATAGGGAACCTCGACGATGGCGAACGCTTCGCCCTTTCGGGCCGCGGCGCGGAGAAACACTTTTTCGCCGTCTCGGACGAGCCCGGAAAACCGATCGCCCTCGATCCATGCCGGAAAAGCCCGAGGAGCGCTCCCCCGACTCGCGAGGACCGCGCCTTTCGAAACCACGGTCCAGGCGGAGGCCGTGTATCTCGTCAAAGTGGTGGCGAACGCCGCATCAAGATCCGCCCTCGAGGCCGTCCCGGACCCGGCCACACTCAGCGCCGTGGTGGCCACGGCTTCGAGGGTGGCCTCGTGCCGGTCGAACTCGTTGCTGACGAGCCGGGTGGAGAAGGCAAGGAACAGGATCATCCACGAGGCGGCCATGAACAGCAGCCCGAGCCCAAGTGGCACAAGGGCGGTGAGGGCGTAGGCCATCATCAGCTTCGCCCGCACCTTGTAGAAGAGGGCCCGCACCAGGCGGATCGCCGGTTTCCGGCCATAAATGATGAGAAGCACCCCGAGCGCGGTCTTCCAGGGCAAGGGGACGGGGTAACCCGTCGCGACTTCGCCGACCCCGCACAGAATGGCGAGGAGCATCAGCCGTCCGCCCCACGAATCCTTGAGGAAGACGATCAGTCGTCGCCACGCCGACATCTCGGCCCGAACCGACCCGGTTCCCGGAAGCAGGTAGTTCGGGCGCGCAATACGGCTCGTGCCCGCATCCGAGCGATGGCGGGCGATCTCGCCCGTCTTCGTTCTTGGCGCCACGCTCACCCGCAGATGTTATGTCGCTCAGGGTTCCCGAAGGGTTGGGATCCGGCCTGTGGTCCACGGGGCTCCGGCAGCCTCGGCCTCGCGTTCCATCGCGGGGAGATCTGTGTCGACCAGACTTCGAAGCTTTCCGAGTTCCTCCGCGAACAACGACCTCGCGATCTCCACCTGCGCGCGATGGGTGCCGGTCGCGGGCGCCAGAGTACGCGACTGCTCGAAGCCGATGAAGTTCACACGCGAGCTGATCGATTCCGGCGTGCCCTCGCTCCGCTGCGCGACCGCGGTGTCTCCGCGCATGGCGATCAGGATCGCGCCAAGGCGCTTGTGAGCCGCGCGCACCGAGTCATGCAGGGTCCGAGGA
>JAYUUU010000066.1:0-9220 GCA_043754395.1 Vicinamibacteria bacterium | reverse complement strand
CCACGCGCGTGATGACCGGAAGCGACCGCGAGGTCCTCGGCATCACCGGCCTCGCCCACATGTTCGAGCACATGGCTTTCAAGGGGACCGACGTGATCGGCACCACCAACTACTCGGCCGAGAAGACCGCCCTCGCGAAAGTCGAGGCCGCTTACGCCGCCTACGACACCGCGCGACGCCAGCCCGGCCGCGAGGACGCGAAGGTCGCGGAACTGGAGAAGGCGTTCAAGGCCGCGGTCGCCGAGGCCGATGCTTTCGTGGTGAAGAACGAGTTCGGCGAAATCGTCGACCGCGAGGGTGGCGTCGGGCTCAATGCCAGCACCAACGCCGACGAGACGCAGTACTACTACTCCCTGCCCGCGAATCGTTTCGAGCTTTGGGCCTATCTCGAGTCCGAGCGTTTCCTGAAGCCCGTGATGCGCGAGTTCTACAAGGAGCGCGACGTGGTGAATGAAGAGCGGCGCATGCGCACCGACTCTCAGCCCACGGGCCGCCTGATCGAGCAGTTCCTCGCCGCCGCCTTCACCGCGCATCCTTATGGCCAGCCGGTGGTGGGCTGGTCTTCCGATCTCAACACGTTTTCAGCCACCGATGCCGCGGCCTTCTATCAGAACTATTACCAGCCCTCGAACATGATCCTTTCAGTGGTGGGCGGGGTCAAAGCGGCCGAGGTGATGCCGGTCATCGAGACCTACTTCTCGCGACTTCCCAAGAAAGACGCGCCGCCTCCGCTGCGAACCGTCGAGCCGGTTCAGCGCGGTGAGCGGACGGTGGTTCTGCGCGAGGCCTCTCAGCCCTTCTACATCGAGGGCTATCACAAGCCGGACATCCGCGACGCCGACAACGTGGTGTACGACGTTCTCGGCGATCTGCTTTCGAACGGCCGGGTCTCACGTCTGTACAGAGCCCTCGTCCGCGACAAGAAGATCGCGGCGGCGGCTCAGGGCTTTTCCGGTTTCCCGGGCGACAAGTACCCGAACCTCTTCGTCTTCCTCGGCGTGCCCCTGCCCGGGCACACGCCCCAGGAGGTTCAGGCGGCGATCCGCGCCGAACTCGAGCGAGTGAAGGCGGGAGATGTGACCGAGGAGGAACTCGGCATGGTCAAGACCCGCGCCCGCGCGAACCTGGTGCGGCGCCTGGATGGGAATCAAGGCCTCGCCAACCAGCTGACCTACTACGAGTCGCGTCACGGCGACTGGCGCGCCATGTTCAAGACCGTGGAAGCCATGCAGAAGGTGAGCAAGGAAGACATTCAGCGCGTCGCCAAGAAGGTCTTCACCGATGAGAACCGGACGGTCGGCATTATCGAATCGACAACCGCCGCTCCGGCGCGGAGGACAAACTGATGAACTCCTTCTTCTCGCACCGCGCACTTGGCGCGGCCCTCGCCCTGACCGTGCTTGGCCTTCCCGCTTTGGCGCCACGCGCCTCGGCTCAGGCGGCTGATTGGAAACAGATCGCGAAACCGCCTCTGCCGGCGTTCAAGGCGGCTATCCCGCTTCGCATCGCCCTCCCGAACGGGATGGTGATCTTCCTCCAGGAAGACCGCGCCCTTCCGCTCATTCGCGGAACGGCGGTGATCCGCGGAGGCTCGCGTGAAGAGCCCGCGGAAAAGGCGGGCCTTGTCTCGATGTTCGGCCAGACCTGGCGCACGAGTGGCGCCAAGGCTCGAAACGGAGACGCTCTCGACGAGTATCTCGAGTCGCGCGGCGCCCGCGTCGAGACGTCCGGGTCGAGCGACTCGACCACGGTCCAGTTCGACACCCTCAAGGACAACTTCGCCGACGTGTTCGCGGTCTTCACCGATGTCCTGCAGAACCCCGACTTCAAGGATGACAAGGTGACGCTCGCGAAGAATCAGATGAACACAGGGATCGCCCGGCGCAACGACGACGTGGGCGGCATCGCCTTCCGCGAGGCCCGGAGGCTCGGGTACGGCGCCAGCTCACCCCTGGCCCGTAACACCGAGTACTTCACGATCGCCGCAGTGACGAAGGACGATCTCGCCGCCTGGCATCGCGCCAACGTGCATCCGAACAACATCATCCTGAGCGTCATCGGCGATTTCGATGCGAAGACGATGGAGGCGACGCTTCGCAAGGCCTTCGGCGCGTGGGCGAAAGGGCCGGCCTTTCCGCGCCAGAAGTTCACTGCGCAAGATCCCAAGCCCGGGATCTACTTCGTCCAGCGCGACGATGTGAATCAAAGCCAGATCCGGATGGTCCACGCAGGCACGATGCGCATGAATCCCGACTACTACGCGATCACGGTGATGAACGAAGTCTTTGGCGGAGGTTTCTCCGCGCGGCTCTTCAGCAACATCCGCTCCAAGAAGGGCCTCGCTTACTCCGTCGGCGGAGGTGTCGGCGCTTTGCCCGACACGCCCGGGCTGTTCCAGCTCTCCATGGGTACCAAGAGCTCGACCACCGCGGCCGCGATCGACGCGCTCCATGAAGAGATCGACAACCTGCGCAAGGCCCCGCCTTCGGAAGCCGAGCTCAAAGGCGCCAAGGATGCGATTCTCAATTCGTTCATCTTCCGCGTCGACACGCAGCGAAAAGCGCTGGTCGAGCGGGTCAACAACGAGTTCTATGGTCTGCCCCCCGATCTCCTCGATCAGTTCGTGCCCGGAATTCAGAAAGTGACCGTGGCCGACGTGCAGCGTGCGATCGAGAAGTACGTCCACAAGGACAAGCTCGCGGTTCTCGTGGTGGGCAAGAGTCAGGATTTCGACCGGCCCCTCTCGTCTTTCGGTCCGGTGACCAACATCGACATAACCATCCCCGCGGCCAAGGCGGCGGCTCCTGCCGCCGCGCCGGGCGCGACCACGGGCTCAGCACCTGCGAGCCCGAATTCGCCCGAGGCTAAAGCACTCTTCGGCAAGGTGCTCGAGAGCCTCGGAGGCGCTTCGCGCGTGCTTGAAGTGAAGAACTTCAGGGAGAAGGCGACTATGACTTCGAAGACGCCCATGGGCGAGCAAACCGTGGAGGTGGAATCCTGGTCCTGGGTGAACCCGCCGGATCGGCAGCGACAAGCGCTCACCGTGAACGGCATGGCGCTTTCGCGCGTGTTGACCGCGGAGGCCGCCTTCATGTCGACACCCATGGGCGTTCAGGACATGCCCGCCTCGCAGAAAGAAAGTGCCTTGCGCGAGTTGAAGCTCAGCACGCTGGCTCTGGCTCAGAAGGCTTCAGATCCGAAGCTATCGCTCACGGTGGCGCCCGGAGTGAAGATCGGCGAGATTGAGACGCGACTTCTCACCCTGGCGATGGATGGCGCTGAAGTGAAGTTGTACGTCGACCCCGCGACCGGTCACGTGCTCCGCCGTGTGACTCAGGCAGGCCCCGCCGAGCAGACCACCGACTATTCGGATTTCCGCGTGGTGGCAGGCATGAACGTCGCGTTCAAGCGGACGATGTCCGCCGGGCCGCAGCAGAGCGCCACGGTGACGGTGAGCGAGTATGAGGTGAATCCGACGATCGACCCGAAGATGTTCGATCGTCCGGCGAAGTGACGCCGCAGGACCCTTACTCAGGTGCGGCCTTTCGGACCTATCTGGTCGACCACGCGTTAGGCGCGAGCGATGAACCTCAACGTGCGGCGAGCGGAAGCGGCACGCGTGGACGGTCTCGTTCGACCTGACCTACATCCGCAAGAAATAGCGGACGGGCATTACTCGTAAGCCAGGGGGAAGGCCTGCAGGGAGCGGAAGAACGTCATGTCGTGGTTGGGCCAGATCCACGCACCCGTATCTTTGGCCAGGCCTTTCAGCCGCCGGATGCTCGCCACCGCTTCATCATGGCCACCCTCGCGAAAACCGCCCGGCGCCACTTCGTCATCGAGGTTCTCCTGAAGATCGGCGGCGTCCCCGGCGATCAGAACCGGCCGGCCCTTCGGAAGTTCGACCAGCATGGACATGTGCCCGGCCGTGTGCCCGGGCGTCGTCACGGCACTCACACCCCGGCCGATCGCGTAGTCGCCGGTTTGCAGCGTGAAGGCGAAGGGCTCACCGGCGTCGTCGACCAGGTCGTCTTGGAACACGGATGTGTCGACACCCGATCGCGCCGCTTCAAGCTCGGCCTCGTGAACGTGGATCTCCGCGCCGCAGCCCTCACGCTGAAGTTCCTTGAGACCCCCGGCGTGATCGAAATGGAGGTGGCCGATGAAGATCACGTCGACGTCGCGCGCCGACAAACGAAGCCGGCCGAGGTAGCTCGGGATGCGCTGCTCGTCGGTCATCTCCGGCGCGCCGAAGATGTTCGCGGCTTTGTTGTAGTAACGCGCGCACAAGGCGGGTTCGTGAATCTTCGCCCTGTCGCAGCCGACGTCATAGAGGATGCGCCCGTTCGCGGTCTCGATCAGATAGGCCAGGATCGGCGCGTGGATCATCGTGCCCTCGCCTCGTTTCCAGGTCGAGATCGACTTGTCGTACCTGTGGGTCGCGGTGAGGAGCGGCCACAAACGTCGTACATCGGTCATCGGCGCTTGGGCGGGAGCGCGGGAGTGGACATCCATCGACGATACCGCCTTCTCGGCCTTCAGCGGACTATGATTTCGACCGGGAATCTTGAGCGCCAACGCCACTCGTCGTTGTCCGGAACCGCCGTCAGGGATTGGCCTGCTCATGGTTGCTCTCCTCTCCAGCGCGCCGGGTTGCCGCGGGGGGAAAACTTCTTCGTTCACTCAGCCCTCGACTCCCGCAGCGCCCGTTGGCCCTTCACAATTAACCGTAGTGTCAGGCGAATCCGGCCAGCCGGTGAGCGGCGCCAACGTGACCTTTGGCGGGCAAAGCCTCCGCACCGACGCCCAGGGCATCCTCAACGTTCCGCAAAGTGCGGCTGCCGGTGCGCTCGTCGACGTCGTGGCTCCGGGGTTCCTGGACCGACAGACCCTCTTTAGAACCGAGAACCGGGCCGTGTTGACCCTCTGGCCCCGGAACTCTCCGGTGGGCCTGGACGAGAATTTCACCGCGGTCCTTGTCTACACGAACCCAAGCGACGGCGCCTCCACGGGCGGCCGAGCGATGACCAGGCACCGAGCGTCCACGACGCTGGTTTCGATTGTCCTCTCCGCCGGTCTCGCGCAGGATCAAGAGTCGGTTCGCTGGCATCAGCTTGCCGCCGATACGCTCAACACCGCGATCGAGGGTCGGCTCATCTACCGCGTGGTTACCGAGCGGCCGACGAGCGGTGTCGTTGTCGACGTTTCTTATGAGCCGTCGAATTCGAATTGCGGCGGTTTCCGTGGATTCACGAGTTGGCGAACCTCAGTCGGAGAAATCACGGGGGCCACCATCGTGTATTGCGTGAGCGATGCTCCACGCACGGGCACGGTGGTTCACGAGATCGGCCACACTTTCGGCCTCGGTCATTCCCCCGATACCCGGGACGTCATGTATTTCTCGTTCGTGAGAGGGCGAAGCGAAGTCTTCACGCCGAAGGAGGGGCTCGCCATGAAACTCATGATGGGCCGGCCGGCGGGAACCCGTTTCCCCGACAACGACCGCGAAACCTCCGGCCTGTCAGCCGAGAGCGGTGAACACACTATCCGCTGCCGCTAAAGAGTCGGTAAGCTCTGCGACCAGCGTGACCTCTTCCATAGCGACCGGCGAAATCCAGAGGCGGCTTGCCGCAGGCGAGCGCGACTTCCAGGGCGCCAGCCTGTCGGGTGTGAACCTGCACAAAGCCAATCTGATCGGCGCGGATCTGCGGGGCTCCAACCTGCGGGGCGCCAACCTCCATGGGGCGGACATGCGCGACGCCAAGCTCATGCGCGCCGACCTCAGCATGGCCGATGTGGGCGCCGCCGACTTCGGCTGCGCTGACCTCAACGGGGCGGACTTCCGCGGCGCGAACCTCAAGGGCGCCAACTTCAACGGCGCGCTGCTCGATGGCGCCAATCTCCGGAACGCCGACCTCCACGGCGGCGACCTCCGCACCGCCAAGCTCGTCCGCGTCGACTTGAGCCGCGCGGATCTCCGCGTGACGAATCTCGCGAAGGTGGATCTTCGAGGCTCCGATCTTCGGGGCGCGAATCTCTCTGGCGCGAACCTCGTGGGCTCCAGCCTGATGAGCGCCTCCCTGCACGAAGCGGATCTGCGCGACGCCGACCTCACCGGTGTGAATCTGCGCGGGGCGAATCTCACGGACACGCGGCTCGACGGCGCAAATTTGACTGACGCCGTGGCCGGCGGCACGGTCTTCGCCGACCTGGATCTGCGCAAGGTCAAGGGGCTCGAGACGGTTCGCCACATCTCTCCCTCCACCGTGGGCACCGACACTTTGAGCCGCTCGCGCGGGCAGCTGGGAGACACCTTCCTGCGCGGGTGTGGTCTCTCGCCCTCCGAGGTGCTCGAGGCCCGTCATCACGATTCCTCCCTTTCAAAGGGAGCGGTGGCCGCTTTGCGGGCGCAGATCGAAACCCTTCGTGCCACTCGTTCGCAGCGCAAGCGCATCCTCATTTCGCATTCCCAGCAGGACGACCCCTTCGTCGAGGAGTTGCGCCGGCTGCTGCTGGCTCGCGATATCTACGCCTGGGTCTCGGCCCACGAACTCAAGGGCACGCTACGCGAACGGCAATCGAAGCTCGCCATCCAGCACGACTTGAGTCTGCTCCTCGTCCTCTCCCAGCATTCCGTCCAAAGCGACTGGGCCGAACACGAGGTTCGACTCGCCCGCAAGCTCGAGAAAGATCTGGGCGAACCCGTCCTGTGCCCGATCAGCCTGGACGACTCATGGAAGACTCCAGTCTGGCAGGGCCGGATCCTGGAACAGATCGCGACTGAGAAGGTGCCCTCGTTCGCCGATTGGAAAGACCCGCTGGTGATGCAGACGCGGCTCGAGGAACTGATCGAGGCCCTCGGCCTCTTCGAGTGAAACGCTCCCGCAGCCTCAGGTCCTCAGCTGCTTAGGAAAGCGTCCCGAGGTCGATCGCCTCGTTCCGCGGGCGCCGGAAGAAGAGCCAGTCGCCGCTCGAGTGGGAGGTCCAGGCCTGAATGAACTCCCAACCCTCCGCGTGCATCGCGAAGGCCTTGGCGACCTCGGTCTGGCCGACCACCGATACCGCGTCGTATTCCCAGTTCGGATCTTGCATGGAGCCTCCAGAAAGAACGAGGCAACGGTACGCTGAACCGCCCGGCTCGCGCAAGGCCTGCGCGTTTAACAGGTCTGCGCGGCCAGCAAAGGACTATTCGGCGGCGAAGTCCTTGACCGCCTTCACGAGGTCGGTGCGCGCGACTTCAAACTGGCCGGGGCGAAGTTGCCGCCACTGCGTGCGGTCTTTCTGAAGCGCGCCCGCAGCCATTGCACCCGCATCGAGATCCTTGAGCGTGACCGTACCCTTCGCTTTCTCATCGGATCCGTAGATGACCACGAGGGGAATACCGCACTTGTCCGCGTACTTGATCTGCTTGCCGAGGCCTTTCTCGGCGCCGAGGTACATCTCGGCGCTCACGCCGGCACGCCGCAACTCGAAGGTCATGGCCAGGTAGTCGTCGGTGAGGGCGGAGTCGATGGTGGTGACGAGAACCCTGGCCGTGGCCTTGCGCGAACCCGTGCGGCCGAGCTTGATCAGGGCGGCAAGGAGCCGATCCACGCCGATCGAGGCGCCGGTCGCGGGAACGCGCTCGCCGAGGAACCGCATCACCAGGTCGTCGTAGCGTCCTCCGCCGAACACCGAACCGAACTCCGGCGCGTCGAGTAGAACCGCCTCGAAGACCGGGCCCGTGTAATACGCGAGGCCCCGGGCGATGCTGAGATCGATCACCGCGCGGTCTTCGTGATAACCGAGCGACGCGAGGTGGCGGGAGATCCTCGCGACCTGGTCGATGGCGTCTGACGATCCTTCAACGCCCGCGAATACATCGCTCATACCGGCAAGGATGTCTTCACGAGTAGCACCCTGGATAGCGAGAAACTTTTCGATGAGCGCGACCTGCTCGACCGTGAGGCCGACACCCACAATGGTGTCTCCGGATTCGTCCTTGTATCCGGTGGTGAGTTCTTTGCGAATCTTTTCGATGCCGATCTTGTCGAGCTTATCGAGCACGCGGAATACGTCGGCGGCAAGACCCTGGTCGATGCCGGCAAGCGGCATCAGCAGATTCAGCACGCGCCGGCTCGAGAAGCGAACGCGGAACGGACCGCAGGCGAGGGCGCTGAGGGTGTCGCACATCCCCGCGATGATTTCGGTATCCGCGATCTCGGAAGGCACGCCCACGGAGTCAAGGTCAAACTGGGTGAACTCGCGGAAACGTCCCGGCCCGGGCTTGTCGGCGCGCCAGACCGGACCGACCTGATATCGGCGGAACGGTCGCGGCAACTCCGGATACTGAGCGATGAGCCGCGAGAGCGGAACCGTGAGGTCAAAACGCAGACCGAGTGAGTCGTCTTCCGGCCCTTGAACGCGGAAGATCGAGGCCGAGGCCTCGCCACCTCCAGACCCCGCGAGAACGCGGAGATGTTCGATCGCCGGCGTGCTGATCGGGACGAAGCCGTACAGCTCGTAAACGCTCTGGATCGTCGCGATCATCCGCTGGCGGGCGATCATCTCGCCCGGCAGAAGATCGCGGAGGCCGCGGGCAAGCGCGGCTTGGACAAGTTCCATTTGTGGCGAGAATTTATCACCCCCTCTCGCGTGGGCTCTTTAAGTCACCCCGGCCGATCGGAAACAGATACCGATATCGGAAGGTTCTTCCCTTCGAGTGACCACATAAACCGATTGTTACCCATTCTTTAATCTCTGGCGTGACACTTGCTGACTATCAGTCCGTCCCCGCCCACAAACCCAAGGAGCCAAAAAAAATGTCAGCCACCGCCGCCTTCCACTTCCCCCTCCCCCTTCACCCGTCGCTCCTATCGGATTCCATTCTGGCCCCACAGGCCGGCGCCCCGACCAGCGACTGGGCCGGTCGCCCCGCCGCGGGCCTTGCGGAGGTCGAGCCGGTGGATCTGAAGCGTCTTCTTGAAATGGTGGACGATGACCCCGCTCAGTTGCGCGAGGTCGTGAGCATGTTTCTCACGGAGTCCACCAGGGGCACCGGCGAACTGTCGGCTTCGATAGAGGCCGGTGACTGGGATGAGTCGGAGCGGTTGGCTCACCGCCTTTGTGGCACCGCCGCCATGTGTGGCATGGTGGGCCTCGTCGCCCCTTTGCGCGCCATCGAGATCGCTGCGCAGACGGGCCGATGCTCGCGAATTCACCTCCTGATGCTGGAGGCGCG
>JAYUUU010000065.1:0-3772 GCA_043754395.1 Vicinamibacteria bacterium | reverse complement strand
GCGTCGAACCACACACGCACGTTGCGCTCGCGATACCCGAACTGAATCTCGCCCACACCTTCCACGGTCTGGAACGCGGGCTTCACTACGTTGCGGACGTAATCGGCGAGGAACGTGGGGGTGCGGTCGCCGGAGACGCCGACCCACATGATGGGCTGGTCTTCGGGATTGTTCTTCGAAACCGTGGGCGGATCCACGTCGCGCGGGAAACGGCGGCCGATCTGCGCGACGCGCGCCTGCACGTCCTGGATTGCGGAGTCAATGTCGCGAGAGAGGTCGAACTCGACCGACACGTTCGCCGAGCCCTGGCGGGACGTGGACGAAATCTCCTTGACGCCTTCAATCGACGTCATCGCGTCTTCGACGACGTCGACGATGTCCGTCTCCATGACCTCGGGCGACGCTCCCTCGTAGCTCACGGAGATGTTCACCACCGGGAAGTCGACGTCGGGGTTCTGAGAGATGCCGAGGCCCTTGACCACGCCGCCCGCGCCGCTGAACGCGATATAGCCAAAGCCCATGAGGCCGGCCATCAACATCCAGGCGAAGACGTGGTTGCGGATGGAGATATCCGCAAGCGTCATACCCGTGGCTATTTCTTTCGGATCTTCCGGGGGCTCCGGGCCGCGGACCTGAGTGTGTTCGCTCGTCATCTTCGATCTCCCGGATTGGGTCGATCTCCCGGCTTGGGCCGCTCTCCCGGCTTGGGACCATCTCCCGGTTTAGCGCCGCCTTCACGCGGTGAGCCCGAGGGCCGACGCTGCTGACCGCCGGATCCAGCTCCTGCGCCGCCTGAGCCCGGCGCCGTTCCTTCTGTGGTGACCACGGTGCCGTTCGTGATTCGGTCCGACCCCTCGTAAACGATGATCTCGCCTTTCGAGAGGCCGGTGAGGATCTCCACATTGCCGCCGCCTGTGCGGGGCCCAAGCTCGACCGGGCGAACCGTGGCCTTGCCGTCGAGGATCGTGAAGGCGATGAAGCCGCGGTCGCTCGCCTGGATCGCGGTCTCCGGCACGACGATCGCGTCCTTCTTGCTGTCGCTCGGCAGGCTCACCTCGGCGAAGAAGCCCGGCTTGAGGACACCGGGGTTTTGAACCCAGGCGAGAACTTCGACCTGACGCGAAGCGGGGTCGGCCACTTCGCCCACGTGATAGATGCGAGCGGTGAACTCGCGGTCGCCCGTGGCCGCGACCTTGAACTTCGCTTCCTGGCCCTTCATCGCGCGGAGGGACTCGGTTTCGGAGACGCGGAAACGAAGCTGGAGGCGGGCGAGGTCGACGAGGGTCGCGAGGTTGGTGCCGGCGCGGACGAACGTACCCGTCGCCACGAGGCGCTTGTCGATGACACCGCCGTGGCGCGGCTTGACCCACGCGCGGGAAAGATTCTGCGTCGCGATATCGCGGGCGGCCTTGGCCGAGGCGACCTCGGCGGAGAGACGTTCGTTGGCGGTGCGGGTCTGATTGAGATCTTCCACCGAAACCAGATTCTCCTTCGCCAGGGCCTCACGACGCGCCAGAGTGGCCTCGGCCTGAGCGCCATCGGCAACCGCGCGACGATAGTTGGCCTCGGCGCGATCGGCTTCGAGCCGGTACCGGTCGGGATCGATCAGGGCGATAACCGTACTTTTCGTGACGCGGTCGCCTTCGCGAAACTTCACTTCGGTGAGAACGCCGTCGACCTCGGCCGTGACCTGGACAAGATCCTCGGCCTCGAGGCTGCCGACCGCCTGAATGCTATAGGTCACCTGCTGGACCATCACCGGACCGGCCTTCACCGGAATGGCAGCCCCGCCACCACGTCCGCCCGGGCCCCCACGGCCCGGCCCACCCCCGCCAGGACCACCCCCCTGACCCGGCTGAGCGGCGCCCCGGCTGCATGCCGTAAGTGCCGTGGACACAGTGAGAAACATCACCAAGAGACGCAACCTGCGCATGAGCCTGCCTTTTTTCGAGAATGGCCGGGAGCGCCGCATCCGCACCCCGCCTCAAAACCGACAAAGTCTGCCGAGAACCTCGCCATTCTCGTGCGAACACTACCCGCCCAACCAAAGACGATATGTGGGCGTCGTCGTCCACGTCCAGCAGCCGCCCGCCTTGAAGGCAGAGAGACTCCTAGTCGATTTGGACTCTACGCCGACGACTCTGGTTGAGCCCACCCCGGGGAATTCGAGGCGGAGAAAGACTTTCCAGGCGGGAGAATAGAATTCGCCCATGTTCGACTACTTCCGCGCGCTCGATACGCTGTCCCCTGAGGAAAAAGACATCCACAAGGCGGCCCGCGACTTCGTGGACAAGGAAATCATCCCCCACGTTCAGGGCTGGTGGGACAAAGACACTCTGCCCCGCGAGCTGCTCACCCAGATGGGCGAAATGGGCTTTCTCGGCCCCACGACCCCTCCCGAATACGGCGGCGCGGGCGTTTCGAGCACCGCGTACGGTTTGATCTGCTACGAACTGGAGCGCGCCGACTCGGGCGTTCGTTCGAGCGGCAGCGTTCAAGGCAGCCTCGTGATGTTCCCGATCTACGCGTATGGGTCGGAGGAACAAAAGAAGAAGTACCTGCCGGAGCTTGCTTCCGGAAAACTCGTCGGCTGCTTTGGCCTGACCGAGGCGGACGGCGGTTCTGACCCCGGGGCCATGCGGACGCGCGCGGACCGGGACGGCGACTCGTACGTGATCAACGGTTCGAAGATGTGGATCACCAGCAGTCCGCTCGCGCACATCGCGATCGTGTGGGCGAAGACCTACGAGAAGAAGGGCGACGAAGGCACGATCCGTGGCTTCATCGTTCCGATGGACCTTAAGGGCGCCTCGGCGCCCGAGACGAAGAACAAGATGAGCTTGCGCGCGAGCATCACCGGCGAGATTGTGCTCGAGGATGTGCGCGTTCCAGAAACTGCCATTCTTCCAAAGTCCGGCGGTTTGAAGTCACCTCTCGGCTGTCTCACTCAGGCTCGCTACGGCATCGCGTGGGGTGCTCTGGGCGCGCTTGAAACCGTGCTCACCGCGTCGATCGAGTACACGAAGACGCGCACGACGTTCGGCAAGCCGATCGGTTCGCGCCAGCTCATTCAGGACAAGCTCACACGGATGGCGACCCAGCATTCGCTCGGTCTTTTGATGGCGCGCCGGCTGGGCGAGCTGAAAGACGCCGGTACGATGGCCTACACCCAGGTGAGCATGGCCAAGCGGAACAACGTCCGCGTGGCGCTTGAAGGGGCGCGCCTCGCGCGTGAGATGCACGGCGGCAATGGCATCACCACCGAGTACTCGATCATCCGCCACATGCTGAACCTCGAGACGGTGGATACCTACGAAGGCACGCACGACATCCATACGCTGATTGTCGGCCGCGATTTGACGGGACTCAACGCGCTGGAGTAGTTCCGTCATTGCGAGTCGGTTCACGGACTTCGTCCGTGACTGTTGAGAGAAACCCCACGTCGTCATCGCGAGGAAGCGCGTCGAACGAGGGCAACGAAGCAGCTCAGCTAGCGAGCCGCGGTCGTCATTGCGAGGAAACTCATCTAACGAGGGTGAGCGCGCAGCCTGCCCTCGGGGCACGAAGCAATCTCTCAAGCTTCGTAGTGGTGGCCCGCGTGGCCGGGACATCGATCGCCGCATTCTTCCGCGCGGCGTGGTGTCGCTACGGCCAGGGCACCCGGGCGTTCCCTTCGTCTCCGTGGGCCGCATGGCGTCTCTTATGAATGAGCGGGGCATGCCGCCCCGCAACGACCTCATAGGAGCCTTGCGGCCCCCTGCGCTCGGGGAAC
>JAYUUU010000064.1:0-4031 GCA_043754395.1 Vicinamibacteria bacterium | reverse complement strand
GGCCACTGCACCGGTATCGGATAGAGCTTGCGCGAGATCGTGGCGCCCATCAGGGCCATGAGGCCGTAGCCCGCGACCGTGGTCCAGGCCGCGGCGAGAACTCCGTATCTCGGCACCAGCCACAGGTTCAAGCCGATGTTGAGGCCTGCGGCGGCGGCCGTGATGATCGGGTAATACCTGGCCTGTTTGCTGATCGAGATTCCGACCGAAGACAGCAGGAAGTAACCCTGGAGCAAGGAAGCGAGAACCAGAATCGGGATCACACGGGCCGCCCCGTGGTACTCCGCGTTCTGGATCACGAAACGAAGAAGGTCGGGGAGGATCAGACACAAAGCCGCGGCCACCCCGGTAAAGAGCAGGCACATCCGGGTCGCGACCAGGCCTATTTCCCTCGCTCCTTCTTCTCGCCGGGAATGGTCGAAAACGAAGGGCTGCCACGCGGGTTCGAACGCGGAGAGAGGGAACTTCATGGCCGACGCGAAGGCCGAGCCCATGTGATACACGCCAACCTCGGCTCGCGAGACGAAGGCGCCGAGGATCCAGCGATCGGCGAGATTCAGAGTCTGCACGAGCAGACCATGCGGGACTTTGGGCAGACCGAAGCGAAGCGCTTCAAGGAGGCGAGGCCAATCAAAGGCCCATCGCGCTCGCGATCGCAGCTCGAAGAGAAGGCACAGCGAAAGGAGCACGCTCGCCGCGGCATCGGAGACCAGAGCGCCGGTGACGCCGTACCCCTGAGTGATCAGGACAACCTTCAAAACCGTATTCGCGGCGTGGCGAATCAGCGAGTAAGTGGAGAAGAGAGTCGCACGCTCTTCGATGCGCAGAAGCGTCAGCGGCACGAACGCGAAAGAGGACGCGAGCAGGTCGAATGCGACGAGGCGGACCCACACCGTCTGATCGGCCGATCCAAGAAGGGCCAGAGACACCGGGCCGGAGAAAAGCCAGAACAAAGCGAAGCCCGTGATCGAAAGGCCGGCCGAGAAGAGTGCCACAGAACCCGCGAAGCCCGCCTTCTCGGTCTCGCTCTTGAGGTCGTAGTGGATCCGCATGAAGCCGGCATCGAGACCGGCGCGGAAGAGGATCTTGAGGAACGTCGAAAGCAGGAGCAGCAGTGCTATCGCACCGTAGTCCGCGGGCGTCAGGTACGAGGTGTAGAGGGGAAGGAGAAGGAGATTGATCCCCTGGGCCGCAACGTCGGCCGTCCCGTAAGCGAGGGACAGCCGTCCGAGCCGCTTCAGATTCGAGGCGGGCGCTTCTTCGCTCAGACGCGTCGTTCGTCCGTCATGAAGTGCTCGATCACCCGGTCGAGCAGACCATCGAGGTCAACCTTGGGCTCGTAACCGATGATGCCGCGGATCTTGGTGAGATCGGGGACGCGCCGGGGCATGTCTTCAAAGCCCTCTTCATACGCCTGAGCGTAGGGCACGAGAACGATCTCGCTCGACGACTTCGCTTTCGCTTTGATGAGCTTCGCCAGATCCATGATGGAGACCTCGCGCGAGTCGTTGCCGATGTTGATGACCTGGCCGACCGCTGCTTCGCAGGTGGAGAGCTTCAAGAGAGCGCCCACCACGTCGGAGACATCGGTGAAACAGCGCCGCTGTTCGCCGTCGCCGAAAACGGTGATGGGCTGACCCGAAATCGCCTGACGGACGAAGTTCGGTATGACCATGCCGTAGCGGCCGGTCTGACGCGGGCCCACGGTGTTGAAGAGGCGGAACACCACCACCGGGAGCTTGCGCTCCTTGTGGTAGGCGAGGGCGAGGAACTCGTCGATCGCCTTGCTGCACGCGTAGCTCCAGCGGCCCTTGATCGATGAACCCATCACGAGATCGCCGTCTTCACGAAAAGGCACGTCGGTGCTCTTGCCGTACACCTCGGAAGTGGAGGCGATCAGGACCTTCTTGCGCTTTTTGTTGGCGTGGCGCAGGACGATCTCGGTGGCGTGGACGTTCGTCTCGATCGTGCGCACCGGGCTTTCGACGATAAGTTTCACGCCCACCGCGGCCGCGAGGTGGACGACCACATCGGCGCGGTCGATCATCTCCGCGGTGACGCCTTCGTTCATGACGCTGTCGATCGTGTAGGTGAACCCCTTGCGGGGTTTCAGATGCTCGATATTTTCGATCGACCCGGTGGAGAGGTCGTCGAGGATCTCGACGTCGTGACCCGCGTCTAGGAAGGTCTCCGAGAGGTGCCCTCCGACAAAGCCGGCGCCGCCCGTGATGAAGACTCTCATTCCATTCCTTCCCTGGCCGCTGCTTTCGCGGTCTTTCCGTTTGAATCCGCCTGGACCTGCTCGAGGACGATCTCGGCGGCACGGGCGGCGCCGTATCCGTCCACCAGAGACCGGCCCCGCTCACTCATGGCCGCGCGTCGGGCCTTGTCGAGAAGGATCCGCCGGACCGCTTCGAGGACCGCCGATTCCAAGACGTCGACGCCGAGGCCGAGATACTCGATCGTTCCGAACCGCGAGAATTCTCGCATGCGCCGATCTTCCTTCGCATTCTGAGCCAGCACGATGCCGGGTACGCCGAGGGCCGCGATCTCGTAGACCGACATGCCGCCCGAGCACAGAACCACATCGGCGTCGAGCATGAGGTCGGCGATCTGGACGTCCACGCCGTTCACCAGCGGGAGGTTTCCCCCGAGCGTGCGCTGCAGGGCTTGGAACATCAGACGGTGAGGGAAGGCGGGTCCGGCGATAGAAACAATCTCGATTTCCGAGGAAAGCGGCGACAGCGCCTTCGCCACTTTCAGAGTCAGGGCCTGGGGGTCAGCGCCGCCGAAGGTGAGCAGGACCTTGGTGGGCTTGTCCCGGATGGCCTTCTCTCTCCCCTGGAAGTGGCGTCTCAGGATGGCGAAAGCCGGGCCGCCGTAGAACCCTTCGGGGGTTTCGCGATCCTCATTCATCACCGAGATGACGAACTGCGCGTCGCGCGACACCCCCTCGAGGTCGTCGAGGGTGTCGACGAGATTGATGGTGATGGCGCCGAGCCGGGCGAGCGAGCGCAGGTAGGTGTCCTCGACGAGGGGAAGGTCGTTGATCACCACCGACGGCGCGAAATCGCGGATCGAGTCGATGAGGGCTTCAAGTCCCCCGGAGCGGAACACGCGCACCGGGTAACCGCTCTTCGAGATCGTAGCGATGCCTTCGGCGTGGTCGGCGCTCATCAGGAACGCGATCTCGGCGCGCGACCCTTCGCGCAGGGCCTCCGCGATCGCCAGCGACCGGTAGACATGACCCATGCCCATGACGCGGGAACCGTCGACGCGGAAGAGAATCCGCGGTTCGCGCAGGAGCCGTTCCGCCATCCAGAAATCCTCGAGATCGTGGACGGTAAAGCCTTCACGTTTGTCGAGCACGACAAAGCCCACGGCGTCTCCAAAACGCGTGTCCTGGTCGAGGACATCGCGGTGGATCGCGACGATCGCGCCGTTCTCGAGGTACACCGGTGTCTGTTCATCCCGTCTTCCCGCGCGGTCGAAAAGGGGCCGGAGCTTTCCATCCTCCGCCTGCCACCGCAGCGAAAGGTCCGAGGTCACCGAGACCACCGCACTGAGTTTCTGCGTGCGGATCTTCTCCAGAGCCTCGTTGATGCTGCGTGCGGTCCTGAAGGGGGTCGTGGCCTGCAGGACCACCACGACGTCGGCGCGGGGATGGCCTTTCTCCGATTCCTGAGTCGCGTGCCGAACGACGGGCATCAGGCTCGAAAGGTCTCCCGAAAGTTCCTTCGGACGAAGGAAGGGAACCTCGGCCCCGTGTTCCCGCGCCACTTCGGCCACGGTTTCATCGTCCGTCGAAACAATGATGCGATCGATACCCTTCGCTTCTTTCGCGGCGCGGATGGTGTGGGCGAGGAGCGGGGCGTCGCCCAGGCGCTTGATGTTGAGGTAAGGGACGCGATCGGATCCGCCGCGGGCGGGAATGACGACGGTGACTCTCAAACCATCTCCCAGGTGAGTGTCGTGTCCTCCGCGATGTCTCGCCGCGCGGTCCGCCCGACCACGAGGTCGAACAGGCGCGG
>JAYUUU010000063.1:0-4894 GCA_043754395.1 Vicinamibacteria bacterium | reverse complement strand
TTCGAGCTATGGATCTTGTGATTGTTGACCCACCATTCGTTCTTGCCGCGGATGGCGTCACGGCCGTTCATCACCGCCGGCATGGCCTCGTTCCCCGTCGCTTCGACGCTGACGACATCGGCGCTCAAGAGCGCCTCAATGGCCTCGAGGTTTTTTCCTGCGCGGCAAAGCGCCACGAGCTGGTTCGCTACTTCCTGTGTGGTCATGTTTCTCCTTGGGGCCGCCTCTGCAGTTTCGCGGCTCTTTGAGAATGGTAGACCAACTACCGGTCAGGCGCTGTCATATTTCCGAGTTCAGTCGGTTGGACTGAATGGCGAAAGCGCGGGTGTCAGCGCCCGGGACTACCAGACGGGGTCGCAGCGATCGTAGGCGCTCGTGTGGTTCACCCGCCACTCTCCTGATCTGGCCTTCCACTCGAGAGCGAGGGTCATGCACTTTGAGCCGCCCCCCTCACGGAACCGCACGTAGGCGTCGTAATTCATGTCTCCGTCGCCGAAGGATGAGTCGAGAAACGCCCCAACGCGAGATCGCGTCACGGCTACGCTACCCATGTTGAAGTCCTTGAGTTCGGGCATGGTGAGCTGAACCTTGGGGTCGTAGCCGGCAGCGAACTGTTTCACGTTCTGTTCGATGAGGCGCTGCAAGGCGGTGTCCCGTTCGAGATCGAACTGTCGCTCAGAGCGAGCCCCCGTGGCGAGCATGACGCCCACAATGGCGAAACCGGTGATTGTTTTGAGTGCGGCCATGAATGACTCCTGACCTACGCAGTGTAGGACTGGAGGGCCCACTAACGCTGTGCCCGGCCTCACTCATGGCAAGTCTCGACGGAACTTGTGACCATCAACACAAGCGTGATCAAGAGTCGAGAACGTGGCCCGGATTCACCCAGCCGAAGGTCGCCACGGGAGCGCGTTACATCAAAGCGACTGGGCCTTCTTCCTGGCCTCGGGGAGCGCCAGGGCGCGCTCGATGCCGTTCGCCTGTGACGCTACAACCTTCTCGTAGGCGGCTTTGGCTTCCGCCTTGCGACCAACCTTCTCGTAGGCGCGGCCGAGAAGGAGCAGGTGGAACGGATCCGCGGGGTTCGATTGGAGGAGATGCTCGAGGGCCGCTCCCCCATCACCCATTTCGAGGGTCACATACCCCGCGAGGTAGTGATACGCGGGCCAGAACTGACGTCCGGTTTCGCCGCCTTGAAGGATCATCTGACGCACTTGTTCGACGCCCTCCATTGCCTCCTTGTGACGGCCCATCTTGGCGTGAGTGCGCGCGGTTCCGTGGAAGAGGCGAGCGTGCCAGGTTTTCTTCTCGTCCTCGGATAAGTTGCTTCCGGGAACGCTCTCGTACCCTTTCTTGTAGGCGGCGAGAGCCGGCTCAAAGCGTCCGGCTTCAAGATTCACTCGAGCGATCGCGTTCCAGATGAAGACCTCCGGAAACTGCTGAGTGAGACCGCCCGCCTTGTACTCATTGAGATACGTCTCGAGCGAGCGGATGGCAGCGTCGGTGTTGCCTTCATAGAGGTGGCTGAAAGTGATGCCGAAGCGGATCGGGAAAGGAACCGCGCCCTTCGCGAGTTGCTTCTCGGCAGACTCGAACTTCGACCGGGCCTCGGCATAGCGCCCCTGGAGCAGATCGTCATTCGCGATGAACGCTTCGATGCGGGGGCTGGTACCGATGGCCTGGGCCTTCTTGAACCACACGAGGGCTTGTGCGGGCTTGTTGTCGTTGTTGTAGAGCTGGCCCAGGAGCACCGGAGGGAGGCGCTCGCCCGGATAGTCGGTGGCGAGTGCTTCGAGCGGGGGGATCGAGCGGGCGAAGTTGGCGCCCTGATTGAGCCGCGCATGAGACATGGCCTCGATGAAGCGCCGTTCTCCCTCGGAGGCCTTCGCCGCCAGTGCGCGGGCCTGAAGGTAGATCTTTTCGGACTCGGCCGCGACCGGAGTCACCGCGGAGAGGTAATAAACACCCATGGCGAAGTTCGGATCGAGGGCCACGATCTTCTTCCCCATCTCAACACTCGCGGGACCGCCCTGGAACGACTCGATGCGACTCTGAAGTTCCTTCAGGAGCTTCTTCGCTTCCTCGGACTCTGTTGTCCAAGTGAAGGCCTTGCCTTGAGCAATCGCAGGCGAGCCGGCGGAGGCGACGAGAAGGGTCGAGAGGGCCAGTGTCGTGAAGAGAGGACGGGTCATGCGATTCAGTCTCCGATGGGCGTGGAAGTGTTCAAGGCGATGAATGCGCGGTTGAACATGAGACGGCGTGCATCCTAGGACGAGCGGGTTATGGGAAAAGTCTCACCGGAGGTTCGCGGCCAGGCGAGACTCGCGGCCCTGATCCAGCCGCGGTTCGCGCCCCGGATTCGGGGTTCTTCCGTGATACTGTCCCAACCTTCCCCTCCGAGGCAGACCCGCACGAATGATTGGCCAGACCGTCTCTCACTACAAGATCACCGCGAAGCTCGGCAGTGGAGGCATGGGCGTGGTTTACGAGGCCGAGGACACCAAGCTCGGCCGCCACGTCGCAATCAAGTTTCTGCCCCCCGAGATGGCGCAGAACCCGGCCATGCTCGAGCGCTTTCAGCGCGAGGCGCGCGCCTCTTCTGCTTTGAACCACCCGGGCATCTGCACGGTGTACGAGATCGACCAGCACGAGGGGCAACACTTCATCGTTATGGAGCTTCTCGAGGGCGAGACGCTCGACAAACGCATCCGCCGGGGCCCGCTCGACCTTCCGGCGCTGCTCGAGTTCGGCATTCAGGTGGCGGATGCCCTGGAGTCTGCGAGTGCCAAGGGCATTGTCCACCGCGACCTCAAGCCCGCGAACATCTGGATGACGTCGCGCGGTCAGGCCAAGATCCTCGACTTCGGCCTCGCGAAGATTGAGTCCTCGCGCCCCGGGGGGGCGCCGGTGAACGCCGACGAGGCCACCGCGGTGCATGCGGGAGAACTCACCACCGCGGGGATGGTCGTGGGAACCGCGTCCTACATGTCCCCCGAGCAGGCGCGCGGCCAGACCACCGACGCCCGCACCGACATCTTCTCCCTCGGCGTGGTTCTCTACGTCGCGGCCACGAGTGAAAAGCCCTTCAAAGGTGAGACCGCGGCGGTCATCACCGAAGCCATTTTGAACCGTGAGCCCGTGCCGATTCAGCAGCACGACCAGAGCCTTCCCGGCGAACTCAATCGCATCGTTTCGAGAGCGATGGAGAAGGAGCGCTCGATGCGCTACCAGACCGCCACGGACTTCAAGACGGATCTTCTGCGCCTTCGCCGCGACACCCAGTCGGGCAGCCGGGCCGCGGCCGATCGGTCCGACTCGAAGCCGGGGGGCTCCCGCAACGCGGAGAAGTCCATCGCGGTGCTCTATTTCGAGAATCTCTCGGGAGTGAAGGAAGACGAGTACTTCCGCGACGGCGTCACCGAGGACATCATCACCGAACTCGCGAAGATCAAGGGGCTCAAGGTTCTCTCCCGTCCCGCCGTCTTGCTGTATCGCGACAAGTCGGTCACCGCGGCCGAGGTGGGACGTCAGTTGAAGGCAGCCTTCGTCCTCGCGGGAAGCATCCGCCGCGGAGGCAATCGGCTGCGCATCACCGCACAGCTCGTGGACCCGCAGACCGATTCACTCGTCTGGTCCGAGCGCTACGACCGCGAGATGGCAGACGTGTTCTCGGTGCAGGACGAGATCGCGCGCAAGATCGCCGAGGCGCTTCGCATCACCCTCTCGCCCCAGGAACAAGAGGCCCTCGCCAGCCGTCCGACCGAGAGCCCTGAGGCCTACGACCTCTACCTCCGCGGCCGGACCTATGCCCGCCGCTTCACTCGGCTCGACCTCGAGTTCGCGTACCAGATGTTCGAGAACGCGGTCCGCATCGACCCGAACTTCGCGGCGGCCTTTGCGGCGATGGCGAACGTCTGTTCGAGCTTCCACATCAATTTCGAGCGCGAGGCCTCCTGGCTGCAGCGCGCTCACACCGCCGCGGAGAAGGCGGTGGCACTCAGTCCCGACCTTGCCGAAGCGAAGATCGCACGGGCATGGGTGCTGTACGCGAACGGCAAGTACGAAGAAGCACTCGCACTCGTCCGTCCGATCATCGAGTCGAAACGCGACCTCGAAAGTGCCTACTACCTGCTGCTCCGAGCCCTCTTCGCCGCCGGCCATTACCAGGAAATCGTCAACATCGGAGAGGCCGCCATCGAGGCGAGCGGTTCGGACTACAACGTCTACGTGCCCATCGGCAACGCGCTCGGAGCCCTCGGCAAGGACGAGGCCTTGAAGGCGCTGCGGCAACGGCGCCTGCATGCGTTTGAAACCCACTTGCGCCAGGTGCCGGAGGACGCGCGCGCGCACATGCTTCTGGCCGGCGACTACGGTTACATGGGCCGCCACGAGGAGGCGGTGCGTGAAGCGGACCTCGCCATGATCCTGCGCCCGAACGACGCGAACATCGCCTACAACGCGGCCTGCGTCTTCTGTGCGATGGGCAAAAAGGGAGAGGCCATGGCCGCTCTCAAGAAGTCGGTGGCGGTCGGCTGGAAGGACATCGTCTGGACGCGGCGCGACCCCGACCTCCGCATCCTGCACGGCGATCCGGAGTTCGACAGGTTGTTCCCCCCGACCGAGGGTTCCGCTTAGGGACGAGGCTTGAGGAGGGCGTCGAGTTCGCCTTCCATGGCACGGCGGACTTCGCGGGCCGATTTCAGCGCGATCAGATTCGCGAGCTCGAACGGGTCCTTGTGAAGATCGTAGAGCTCGTTCATTCCTTCGAGTTCCCTGTAGCGAATGTACTTGTACCGCTCGTTCCGCACCGCGTCGTAGCCCATCTTCAGCATGCGCGGGAAGACGATGTCCGTGTTGTACTCGATCAGGAAAGAGCGTCGCCAGCCGGCAGGGG
>JAYUUU010000062.1:0-3977 GCA_043754395.1 Vicinamibacteria bacterium | reverse complement strand
AAGCTCCTTAAAAAGGGAATCCCGCAGCGCGTGGTCCTGCGCGGGATGACCGACGCGTTCGATGCCCACGCCCACTCGTTCGCCCGGAAGCAGAAAATCCGTTCCCTCAAGTTCTGCGAAGCCGAGATCACCGCCGCGGTCGAACGTTATAAGCGCGCGTTTTTGGCCGAAGGCCCGAGCCGCCGTGGCCTCGGGGGTGCGATTTTGAGGCTCGAGGAAACCCTCGGGGCTTTGAAAGCGCCCCCCGCCATAGCCCCGGTCATCGCGACCGCGAGACACCAACTGCTCGAGATCGCTGCCGCGGCGGACAAAGACAAGGCCTACGAGGCCGACCCTGCCTTGAGCCGTCTCGAGGACGCCCTTGTCGAGGCGGCATCCGACATTCTCGGAGGAGACGCCGTGGCTGATCTCGAGAAAGCGAGCCGCGACGCCACCGAGGCGTATAAGTCACGGATGCCCGGAAACGTCTATGAAACCCTGATCGGAGAATCCGTGCGACGAAAAATCCTGCAGCGCTTCTCGCTCCCCCGCTTGCTTCTGGCCGAGATCGAGTGAGCGGCGAGAATCTCCACGGAAGAGTCCTTCGCGCCGTGAACGGCGGCTACGGCCTTCTGCAGATCGATGGGCAGACGGTCTTCGCGCGCGACGCCTTAAAGGGTGAAGACGTGACCGTGGCCATCAAGTCGAAGCGGAAAGGCGTGCTCTTCGGCGAAGCCATCTCGGTCGTAACGAAGCATGAGGGGCGGCGCGAGGAGCCATGTCCCGTAGCTTCTCGCTGCGGCGGTTGCCACTATCAGATTGCGATCCCGTCCGCTCAGGAAGAGGCGAAGCGGGAGGCCACAGCCGAACTCCTCAGCCGCGCCCACATCGACCTCCCCATCTCAGCCTGGCACGCCGGTCCTGAATTCGGCTGGCGGACGAGGGTGGAGCTTCATGGAGCGCGGCTCGACGAGGGCTTCACCCTCGGCTTCTTCGAGGAGCGCTCTCACCGCGTCGTCCCCGCCTCCGTGTGCCTTCAGGTGTCCGAGCGAATGCGCGGCCTCATCGGCATCGTGGTCAGAGCCTTGAGTGATGGCGGGGTCAAAGCGGGCTCCGTCGAGATCGCCGAATCATTCGACGGACCAGGCCTGGTGCTAGTGGCCACAGACCAAGCCATGACTTCGGTGTTGCGGCGGCATGCGCACGAACTCGGCCTCAGCGGCCTCGCCCTCAAGACCTCGAAGAACGAGGCCGCCACGATCTATGGCGACGCAAGGGTGGAGAACAAGGTAGGCGGCGTCTTGCTCCAACATCACGTCATGAGTTTCTTCCAGGCCAACCGCTTCATGACCGAGCGCTTGCTCCAGGCCGTACTGGCGCAGGCTGCCAAAGACCCCGACGCGCGGATCGTGGACCTCTTCTGTGGCGTGGGCCTTTTCTCGATCCCCCTCGCGGTCCAAGGCCGCGACGTGACCGCCATCGAATGGAGCCCTGTGGCTTTCGATGATCTCGGTCGCAACTCGAAAGCCAACGGCGTGAAGATCGAGCGCCTGCCTCTCAGCGTCGGCACCGCCCTCGCCACCGGTCTTCAGCTGAAGGGCGCCACCACCATCGTCGATCCGCCCCGCCGCGGGCTCGATCCCCTCGAACTCGACGCAATCGCAGCGGGGCGGCCCGGCCGGATCCTCTACGTCTCCTGCGACCCCGCGACCCTCACCCGCGACATACTCCGCTTCGCCACCCTTGGTTACAAGGCGATCTCGGTTGAGGCGTTCGACATGTTCCCGACCACCTTCCATATCGAGACCCTCACGGTCCTCGAACGCGCGTAGGCGAGGTTGCTCCCGGTTCTCCGCGGACTTCCGTTCGAGTCGGGGTCCGTCTAGAAGCGCACGCTGGCCCGGGCGTAGAGGAACCGCCCGTTCATGCCGAAGGTGTTGTTGGTCTGATACCGAATGCCCTGGGTATTGAGCTGGGCCAGAACCTTGTCCGGATAGACGTCCATGAGGTTCTGGACGCCGAGGCCGAGCGTCAGCTTCTCGAGACGATAGGCAAAATCGAGGTCGGTAACCCACTTCTTCGAGAAGGTCTGGTCGTCCGCGCCCGAGGCCAGGAACTGCTTCACGCAGTGGCTGCCGTAAAGGCCGACGTTGGCGCTCGCGGAGAACCTGCCCTTGCTGAAATCGCCGATGAAGCGTGCCTGGTGCTTGGGTTGGCCGCATTCGAACCGGCCGCGTTCCACGCGGTCGAAAAGCACATTGCCGAAGCCCGCGAGCTGCGGCGGCGTCGCCACTTCGCCCCGAATCCTGGTCTGGTTGTAGTTGTACCCCGCGAAGAGGCGGAACGTGCTCCCGCTGCTCATCGTCGTGCGGTAGTTCGCGGTAAGGTCGACGCCGCTCGTCCGCGTGTTGATCGCGTTGGTGAAGAAACGCGCGCTGGTCGCACCGAGGGGGGCGAGAAGCGCCGCGATGGCGCCGCCCGTTAAGTTTCCCGAGAAGACGATCCGGTCGTCGATCTTCACGTTGTAGTAGTCGGCGGTGAAGTCGAAGCCCTTTGAGGGTGTGAAAGCGAAGCCTCCGGTGAAGTGAAGCGTGTCTTCAGGCTTGAGGTCGGTGGACCCAAGCGCCCGGGCCACGGGGCTTGCCACCGCGAACGTGCCTACTTCGACTGGAACCGTACCCTGTCCTGGAATATTGAGGAAGTTCGTGCTGACCGCGGAGAAGTTCGATTGCGCGAGCGAGGGTGCGCGGAAGCCGGTGCTCGCGGCGCCTCGCAGCACGAACTTCTCGTTCGCCTGGATGCGAACCGTGACTTTGCCGTCGAAGGTGCTGCCGAAGTCCGAGTAGTTCTCGAACCGCGCCGCAACGCCCATGCGCACTTTGGTCGCCACGTCGCCTTCGAGGTCGCCATAGAGGCCCACGTTGCTTCGCGAGGCATCCACCGCATTCGAGGGACGGAACCCGGGGAACACCTGGGCGCCGGGCACGGCGACCGCACCGTTGCTGGCGCGCACGCCGCCATCGCGATAGGAATCAGGCTCGCCCGCCTTGAGCTCGTAACCCTCGCGGCGGAACTCGGCTCCAAACGCGACGTTGAGCGGCCCGGCGAGGCCCACCTCGAACTCGCGCGAAAGGTCGAGGTTTGCGAGGATCTGATCCGCAACGAAAGCGCCCGCATAGAACTCGGTCTTCGACGTGGGACCCAGGGAGGCGTTGAGCGTGTTCTTGATGTTGAAGTCCATGCTGTTGCGACCGTTCTGGATCGAGGCATCCCAGTACCAGTCGTTCTTCGTGCCGCGCAGGCCGAGGGTGGCGGAGGTGTCATCGATGCCGGTGTCGATCAGAGGCAGGAAACCGATCGGATAGATCTGAGGCCAGGTCTGGGTGAACTGGAGCGCCCGGCGGTACAAACCCGGGGCGACCGCGTCTCGCCGGCTGTGGCCGCCGAAGAGGTAGAAGAAGTTCGAATCGCCCACCGGGACCTGCGCGTTGATGAACGTGAGGTAGTCGGTGGTCTCCGCGTCGCCCACCCAGTGGTTCGGCTGAGCCACGACGTTCCGCCCGGCATCCCCCACCACAATCTGGTCGCGGGGATCGGGACCGGCCCGGTTGGTCTTTCCGCGATCCCGATACTCCGCGGTGAGGTTGACCCATCCCTTGCCGAGCTTGAAGCCTTTGTTGAGGCCTGCGTCGAAAAGCTCGCCGTCATAGGTGGTCGGGTCGCCTACCCCCTGATCGGTCATGGTGGTGCCGCCGCGCAAAGACAACGCGGCTCCCGACGGTCCCGACTTAAGGACGATGTTGATCACGCCGGCGATTGCGTCGGAACCGTATTGCGCGGCTGCACCGTCGCGGAGGATCTCGATACGTTCGATCGCGGTCACCGGGATCGCGTTCAAGTCTGCGCCGGTGGAGCCGCGACCCATGGTCCCGTTGACGTGGACGAGGGCGGTGGTGTGGCGTCTTTTGCCATTGATCAGAACGAGAACCTGATCCGGG
>JAYUUU010000061.1:0-3736 GCA_043754395.1 Vicinamibacteria bacterium | reverse complement strand
AAGCCCGTCTCGCGGAACACCTTCATCAGTTCGACGTGTCCCGGCCAGCGCAGCGTGCGCTCGACCATGTTCGGAACCTTCAGCGTGTCGGCGAGGCTGCGCAGCCCGTCGCTGACGAAAGACTCGAGCGTGCCGACTCCGTCGACATCGATTCGTTCGAGTCCAGACATCGCTTCGCGGATCACAGTCTTTCCGTTCTCCACCACCACCGCGGGCCGCGTGTAGATCTCGAGCACATCCCAGGGCGCGAACCCAGCTTTGTAATCGAAAGGCCACTTTCGAACCGCGGGGAGTCCGCCTACCGCCATCTCGATGCCCTCGCATGAATCGAAGAGCGAGACCGCGTGGGCCGCCACCATGTTGGTGAGGCCGGGGGCGACGCCGCAGTCTGTGATGGCGATGACGCGATGCTGCTTCGCCAACGGGTCGAGCACACGCGCGTCCTCCGGCATGAAGCTGATGTCGACGATGTTGCAGCCCGCCTCGATACAGGCCTTCACGGTCTGAAGACCGATCACGCTGGGCAAAGCACCGATCGCAAGTTCGCTGTCCTTCAAAAGCTCGCGCAGCACCGCGGGGTCGCCCAGGTTGACGTGATGGGTGCGCACGGCGGCGCGGCTCAAGACTCGGTCGAGGTTCTCCTGCCGAGAGTCGGCGACGTGAACGTGCAACGCGTCCTGCGCGGCCAGATCCTGAGCCATGGCCGACCCGATCATCCCGGCGCCCAGGACCACGACGTTCTTCCGGCTTCCGGAGGGTTGGCTCATGCAAGGACTCTAATCGCGCGGCCCGGTCGGCTAAACTGCGGCCCTGCGTAACCGTCGGGGCGTAGCGTAGCCTGGTATCGCGCCTGCTTTGGGAGCAGGAGGTCGGAGGTTCGAATCCTCCCGCCCCGATAGACCCTCTTATGCTGGGGGGCGTTGAACGGCCCCGCCCCCCAGACTCCCGTCGCTTCGGCCCAAGTAATTGGGCCTCCGCTCTGTTCGGCCTCGCGCTCGATCCGCTTGATTGTCGTGAGCGGCAGGGAACTTGTGGACCGCAGACCACGTCTGTCCTGAGGGGAAGTGTTTCCAAGGAAAAATTCCGGCGGTGGGACGTCTAAAGGGTCAGGCCACCCACAGTGCGTGCGCCTTGGGGTCGGAAGATCGAGAGGTAATAGGTGGTTAGAGGCACAAGCGAGACCGAGAGACCGCGAATGGAGCTGGACCGGAAGGTCGAGACCGGCGAAACTGCCAAGCTTGTCGCCCGCATCGCGGCCTTGGAACAGCGCCTCGAAGCGGTTGAGGCGATCGCGAGGGCAGCGCAGCTGGAGATCGAGCGGCTCCGCGGATAGGTCCCGCGCGCGCGTGCTAGCGTTCCACTCTCCTCGTTTCTCGATGTTGGAGGGTGCATGATCATTTCGCGTCGCGTGCGGCCGGCCGCCCTTGGCCTCCTGGCTTTCGCGGCAGGTGCGATGGCCGCCGACAAGGGTGAGAGAAATTGGCCTCAGTTCCGCGGCTTTCATGCCAGGGGCACCGGCGATGGCGTGATGCTTCCAGGAGCCTGGAGTGTCGCGAGCGGCGAGGGAATTCTCTGGAAAACCCCCATTCCGGGTCTTGCGCATTCGAGCCCGGTCGTCTGGGACGACCGCGTTTTTGTCGCAACCGCGATCTCCTCTCAAGAGAACGCCACGTTCAAACCCGGACTTTATGGTGACGGCACCGCCTCCGAAGACAAGTCGCCGCACAAGTTTCAGGTGATGAGCCTCGACCGCCGCAGCGGTAAGGTCTTGTGGTCCCGCACCGCCTTTGAGGGCGCGCCCCGCGAGAAGCGACACATCAAGGCGACCTACGCGAACGCCTCGCCCGCCACGAACGGGAAGTATGTGGTGGCCTTCTTCGGGTCCCAGGGTCTTTACGCGTACGACATGTCTGGAAAACTCAAGTGGAAGCGCGACCTCGGACGCTTCGACGTCGGCGCCTACGACGCGCCCGACTACGAGTGGGGGACCGCGAGTTCGCCCATCATCTTCGACGATCTGGTGATCGTGCAGTGCGATCAGCAGAAGGGCTCGTTCATCATGGCCCTGCGCCTTAAGGACGGCGAGACAGTCTGGCGGACAGATCGTGATGAACTTCCTTCGTGGGCCACACCCACGGTGTATCCGGGCGCGGGCCGCGGTTCGGAGGAACTCGTGACCAATGCGCCGAACTTCATCCGCGGTTATGACCCCCGAACGGGCAAGGAGTTGTGGCGTCTTGGTCGCAGCTCGAAGATCACGGCGCCCACGCCGGTGTTCGACGGGAACCTCATCGTGGTGATGAGCGGCCGCCGTCCCAACGCACCCATCTTCGTTCTGAAAGCGGGGGCGAAAGGCGACATCACTCTCGACGAGAAAGCGACCTCCGGCGGCAACGTGGTGTGGACCAAAGAGCGTTCAGGCTCCTACATGCCCACGCCGGTGATCTATCGGGGTTATCTCTACGTGCTCAAGAACGAAGGCATGCTCTCGTGCTACGAACTCGCCTCGGGCGAGAAGAAATACGAGACCCGGCTCGAGAAAGTGGGCAGCGGTTTCAGCGCGTCTCCGGTGGCGGCCGATGGGAAGCTCTATCTCTCGGGGGAGGATGGCGACGTCTTCGTGATCAAAGCCGGGCCCGAGTTCGAACTACTGACCAGAAACCCCATGGGCCAGCCCTTGATGGCGACGCCCGCGATTTCGCAGGGGATGATGTTCGTCCGCGGCGAGAGAGAGTTATTCGCCGTAGGAAAGAGGCGTTAACTCACACCCAGTTTGGCTCGGAAGTAGGCGATCGTCGGGATCAGGCCCTCGTCGAGGCTGACCTTTGGTTCCCAGCCGAGAATCGTGCGTGCTCGGGTGATATCGGGCTGCCGGATCTTGGGGTCATCTTCGGGCAGCGGACGCTCGACAATCTTGCTCTTCGAACCCGTGGCCGCGATGACCTTCTTCGCAAGATCGAGAATCGTGAGTTCCTGAGGATTGCCGATGTTCACGGGGTCGCTCGTGTCCGACATCATGAGGCGGTAGATGCCTTCGACGAGGTCCGACGCGAAGCACAGGCTTCGCGTCTGCTTTCCATCGCCGAAGACGGTGACATCTTCGTTTCGAAGCGCCTGGCTCATGAACGCGGGAATCGCCCGGCCGTCCATCACCCGCATCCTCGGACCGTACGTGTTGAAGATCCGCACGATCCGCGTCTCGACACCGTGGAAGCGGTGATACGCCATCACTATCGCCTCGGAGAAACGCTTCGCTTCGTCATACACGCCCCGAGGCCCGATGGGATTCACGTTGCCCCAATAGTCCTCCCGCTGCGGATGCACGAGTGGATCGCCATAAACCTCCGACGTCGAAGCCAGCAGGATTCGCGCCTTCTTCGCCTTCGCGACGCCGAGGGCGTTGTGGGTGCCGAGGCTGCCGACCTTGAGCGTCTGGATCGGCAGCTTGAGGTAGTCGATGGGCGAAGCGGGCGAGGCGAAGTGGAAGATGTAGTCGACGTCGCCTTCGAGGGCGATGTAGTTCGTCACGTCGTGCTTCACGAAGACGAAGTCACGGCCGATGAGCCGCTCGATGTTCGCGGCGTCGCCGGTGAGCAGGTTGTCCATCGCGACCACGGAGTGGCCCTTGTCGAGGAGATACTCGCAAAGGTGGGATCCGATGAAGCCGGCGCCGCCGGTGACCAGGGTTCGTGGCATGTCTCGTTGTCTTTCGTGCGTGGTGTCAGTAGGCGTGCGT
>JAYUUU010000060.1:0-12388 GCA_043754395.1 Vicinamibacteria bacterium | reverse complement strand
GTTTCGACGTCTACCTTCCGGAGAGCCCGGTCCCTACGGCCGATTAGCCGCTGCCCCCGGGTCCATTCGACCTGCCGGGGCCCCCTCGCTAGTGTCCTGAGCCGTAAATGCGCGTCACATGGGAACGCCGATGCATCCCGGATCGCGGCGTTGTTCGTCGTTGAATATGTTCAATATGCGTCCTCCTCAGCGCCTTGCGCTCCGGGCGCCTCGACGCTCGCATGTATCGCGTACTTATGAGACGGGACACCAGCGGTTCGAACGCGCGCAGCCTGAAGGCTTGTTGCCTGGTTTCACAGATGCTCGAAGAGATGGGACTCGACTCGAGGAAAGCGCGCGAGATCAGGCGTCAGACCTTGCTCGGCCTCATGACGTTCTGTCAGTGGCAGCTCGCCCGGATGGACGAGAGACCTGTCCCTTCGGCCTCTTCCGCGGAGCCGCGGAAGTCGAAAGGCCGAAGGGTGAAAGTCGTCTAAACGGCGTTACTGCTTGGCCGCCGGCTTCGTTGGTGTCGGCTTCGCGGGTGTCGGCTTCGCGGGTGTCGGCTTCGCGGGCGTTGGCGTCGCGGAGGTCGGCTTGGCGAGTGTTGGCTTTGTCGGTGTTGGCTTCGCGGGAGCCGGCGTGCCCTTGGTGGGGGCGGTGGTGGTCTTGGCGGGAGTGGGGGTGGCCCTGGCGGGAGTGGGAGTGGCCCTGGCGGGAGTGGGAGTGGTCTTGGCCGACGCGGCGGTGGCGCCTTTCGCCGGCGCAACCACGGGTTTCACCGGTGTGCCCTTGGCCTGTGGGGCTACCACCATGGGGATCGCGTCCACCACGTTTGGAACCTGACCGAGTTCGTCCTCGACGCCCACGAACACGTCGTAGACGCGCACGCCGAGCTCACGATCGTCGGTGGCGGACATACCGAGCGACTTCGGGACGATGATCTGGTCCATGATGAAGCGAAGCTCGACGGTGTCTTCCGTGCCGAGATCTAGGGCCTTGAACCGGATCTTCTTCTCCACGAGTTCGCCGTTCTCGAACGTGTGCTTGAACCCGGCGCGGCCCTGCGCGACCAGGGTGAGCGAAGGCGCACCCGTGGGATAGTTCTTCGGCGAATAAGGAGCGTCGAACTGCAGGTACACGATCACCGGCTTCTTGGGGTTCTTGAACGAGAGAACCGCTTCCTTCTTGGTCCAGGTGGTTTCGACCATCGGGTTCGGGCCGGGCTCGGGATTGTGCCAGCCCTCTTTGTAGTAGACGCGCACGTTCTCGACCTGGGCCAGGAGCTGCATCTTCGCGGCCACGTATTCACGCAGGCCGTAGTCCTCGCCCTTGAGGGGGATGCGCTCGTCGCGGCCGTCGGGGTAGAGGCCCATGGTGACCGTCGCATCGCCGATGTAGGTGACCACGGGGACGAAGACGGTGCGGGTGTAGCTGTAGGTCTTGTTCGCTTCCCACTGGGAGGGGGGCGGCGTCACCGCGTGGTCGTCGGTGAACAGGAGCACCCGGCCCTGGTCGACGAAGTGAACCAGAGCCCGGTAGTTGCCTTCGATCTTCTTGAACTCCGGACCCGTCGTCCAGGTGTAGGTGACCTCGATGGCGCTGTCGAGCGGCGCGCTCATGCGGTTGGCCTTGAACGTGGCGGTGATGTCGTTCGCGGGCACGGCGCCGCGACGGCTGCATCCTAGGACTAGGAGCAGCGGGGTGATGATCAAAAGGGCGCGGTAAGGGCGCATCGGGGACATGCCTCCAGAAGACTTCAATTAAGTTCGGTTCGAGACTGAAACGTCACAGTCTCTCGCTCGACCAAGGCCCAGGAACGAGCCTCGTTCCATGCTTCGACAGCGGGCATGGAAGACGTCGGAAACCGGCATTCTACTGGGCCGTCCGAAGTTGTGTCAACGAAACGGGGCTCCTGCGACGCAAGGCGGCGCTCGGGAGATCACTCACTTGCGGCCCGGCTCGAAGACCTCGAGCCAGGCTTTGATCTGCTCCTTTGACTCGCGGGGGACCGGCTTGTCCCCAGAGCGGCTTCGACCCGATTCCGGCCGCGAGAGGCGCTTTGAGAACTCGTGCGCGCGCTCGGCGAGAGCGCCCAGGTGGCGCGCCTTGTCACCGAGCGACTTGTCCGAGGTCACCACGGTGAAGTCCTTCGGGGCGCTCGAGTCCCGGATGATCTGCAGAATGGTCTCGTCCGCCGATCGTGCCGCGCTGAAGACGACTCGAGTCCTCGAGGTGATCTTCGGAACTCCGGGACCTTGAGTCGCGGGGCCGTCAAATACGATTGTGGCCCGCGCGCCACGGGAGGAGCAGAACTCCGCCACCCTCCGCGCGCAAGCCTCGCGATCGGCGTACCCGCCCTGTGAGAGGCCGAGAGCGTGGGCCAGATTGTTGCCGTCTACAAGATAGGGCATCGAAAGCACCTTCTCGATGCTACTATCCTCAATTGGTGGGACTTAAGTTAGCTTGACGAGGCCGAACACAAGAACATGAGCTTTGCCGACAAGGGTGCCGTCGCGGACATAGAGCCCGCCTTCTTCATCGGTTACCTCCACCAAGTTAAAGCCACGGGGACATTGAAGTTCGAAGATGCGCCCATCCAACGGGCCATCTACTTCCGCGACGGACGCATTCTTTTCTCCTCGTCGAACGCTCCTGAGGACCAACTTGGGGCGATTCTTGTGGCGGGCGGGAAGATCACCCAGCCGCAGTTTGATGCCCTTGTCGCGGCTCTCGAACCCAAACAGTCGATCGCCGCGGCCTTGGCGCAAGGCGGCCATGTTTCGCAACGGGACATAGGCGATGCGGCCCGCAGAAAAGTCGAACAGATCGTGGGCTCATGCTGCGTGCAGACCACCGGGCGTTATGAGTTCGAGGACGGTGTCCTCCCGAAGGGCGCTCTCGACCTCAAACTCACGACCGAAAGAGTCCTGGTCTCCGGTTTCGATGTTCTCGAGCCCTCAGGGTTTCTGATCCGCATTCTCAAGAGCCCCATGGCCGTGCTCGCGCAGGGCGAGTTCGTGCCGACCGACCCCGATCTGGTGCGTCTTCGCGAGGCGCTCGACGGCATGTCGAATCTCGCCGACATTGGCGGGACTGTGGGATTGCCTCTGGCCGCGACCGAGGCTCGCGCCGCCGTCCTGGTTGTCTTGGGCGCGGCTTCGGTCGTGACCTCGCAGATTGAGGAGATGGCGCTGCCGGACACGGGGGAGACTTCACCTGGTCTTCCCGAGATGCACCTCAGCGAGGAGGCGGAGCCGGTCGAGGCCGAGACCATTTCGTTCGGACAGATGGCGGCGGACCTCGGATCGACCACTGAAATGGGGCCGAGCGGCGAAAGCGATTCGACTCTCGTCCTGCCGCCTTCGGTCCCCGACGGTTCGAGCGATGCCACGCTTGTCATGGGCGCGGGTCTTCCGCCCGATACAGGGCTGTCACAGAGCGGCCTCCAGCACGGGACAGGGGCCAGCCCGAAGCGGGCCACCACTCAGGATCTCGACGCGGTGAAGGAACTGATCGCTTCGCCCGCCCCTGCCCGACCTGCTTCCGCGACCATTCCAAGCAAACGCTGGGAGCCGGTACTTTCCTCCGCGGGCCGTCCCGGCCGCGAGTCCAAGGGTCTTGCGGGCCTGATTCAGAATCCGACGGTGAAACTGACGGCCGGCGCCGTTCTGCTTCTCATGGTCATCGGCCTCGGCTGGCTTGGGTACACGGCCAGCCAGAACACCGCGCTTCCCGTCCCGTCCGTTTCGCCCTCGCCCTTGTCCACGGTCGCGGCCACCGCGTCGCCCGCACCCTCCGCGACGACGAGCGCGTCGGGCGGGTTTCCAGCCGTCGCCGGCTCTCCGCCTCCCGCGGCAACCGCACCGGTGCCAGCCGCGCAGCTTCCCACGACGGCAGCGGGCACTCCCGCACCGCTGAAGCCGTCCACTCCTGTCCCCAAGGCGACTCCAAAGCCCACCCCCATTCCCGTGCCAGCCACTCCCGCGCCCACCCAGGCGCCTGTGGTGGCGCGCGCCACTCCCGCGCCGCCCGCTCCCCAGATGAAGCCTCCCGCAGTCACGGGCTCGGGTTACGACGCGATGAAGGCGGGACGCCTGGCCGAGGCCGGATCGATCTTCGCGTCCGCGGCGAAAACGCGCACGCTGGAGTTCTCCGTCCAACTGCTCGTCGCGTGTTCGGCGCAAACCGTCGACAAGGCAATGCAGAACGACCCTTCTCCCGACCTCTTTATTCTGCCCGCGACGCTCTCGGGGAAGCCTTGCCACCGATTGATGAGAGGCTTCTACAGGAGTGAGGCGGAGGCGGCCAAAGCCGTCGCTACCCTTCCCTCGTACTACGTGGCGGAGGGCGCCAAGCCGCGCGCCATGGCGATCAAGGCTGTCCTTCCTTAGTCTCCCTCGGGTGCAGGAGTCCTTGATGAGCGCCCGTCTCTTCGCGTTGTTACTGCTGCCGGTTTTCGGAGCGCAGGCGCGGGAGACCGAAGTGCGGCCTCCCCCAACACCTCCCGCGACGATCGACCGTGAAGTGAAGGAGGCTCAGGGTTATCTCGAGGGCTGGTTTGGCGCGCCGATCTCGCTTCCCCGAATCGAGATTGTGGATGCCGCGAGTTCGGATGCAGCCATGGACCTGCCGGGCCACTATCACGATGGGGTTGTCCGCTTGAGGCCGCAGACTTTGTTACGCGAGGCCGAGCTTCGACGCGTTTTGCGTCACGAACTCACGCACGCGGTGATTGACGCGAAAACCCGCGGCAACTGTCCGCACTGGCTGCAGGAGGGCATCGCCCAGTTTCTCGACGGCACGGATGTCGTGGCGGTCGAGAATCGCCTTCGGAAGGCCCAGGGCGCGCTCGTTCCTCTCTTCAGGATCGAGGGCCCTTTCCGTGACCGCGACGCTCAGGGCCGCGAGCAAGCGTATCGGCAAAGTGCCTCGGCGGTGTCTTTCCTGGTTTCGAGGATCGGGAGAAGCGGACTGCTCTTCCTGATCCAACGGCTCGGCGACGGCCGGCCCTTCGACCGCGCGCTGCTCGAAACGGGCCTCTCGTATACCGAACTGCAGCAGGCTTGGGAATCGTCCTTGCGCCTCAAGCAGAACCCGAAGTAGGGGGCTTAAGCGCACGCGCGCGCCCGTGTCTTTAGAAGCCCGCTGAGCTGTACCACTCGAACGTGCGGGCGAGGCCCGACTCGAAATCGACCTGAGGGCGATACTTCAAGAGCTTGCGGGCCGCCGAGGTATCGGCGAGCGAGTGCTTTATGTCGCCCACGCGCGCCGGTTCGAACTTGGCCTCCATCTTGCGGCCGGCGAGGCGCAGGAGAGACGCGAGCAGTTCATTCAGGGTATGAGCCTTGGACGTCGCGATGTTCACGGTCTGACCCTTGAGCCCGGGTGCGGTGAGGGCCAGCAGGTTTGCATGGACCACGTTCGCGATGAACGTGAAGTCGCGGCTCTGCTTGCCGTCCCCGAAGATCACCGGCGTCTCGCGCTTCAGAATAGCCTTCGAGAAACGGCTGATGACGCCGCTGTATGGCGACGATGGGTCTTGCCTCGGCCCGTACACGTTGAAATAACGCATGGTGAGGGTCTGCATGCCATAAAGCTCGGCGAAGATGCGGACGTAGGTTTCACCCACGAACTTCGCCGCGCCATAGGGCGAGAGAGGGCGCGCGGGCAAGGTCTCGACTTTGTACTTCTCCTTGCGGTCGCCATAGACGGACGAGGAGCCTGCGTACATGAAGCGCTCAACCCCCGCGTCACGCGCGGCCACGAGCATGGCCATGGTGGCGGTCGCGTTGGCATGGTGCGAGCCGAAAGGATCAGCGACCGAGAGCGCCACCGAGGGAACCGCGGCCTCGTGATAAACGACTTCGATGCCTTTCATGGCCCGGGCTGCGGTCTTGGGATCCGCGCAGTCTCCGGCCAGGATCTCGATGTCATTCCGGACGCCGCGGAGATTGTTCCGCTTGCCGGTCGAAAAGTTGTCGAGCACCCGGACCTTGTGTCCGCGCTCGAGGAGCGCTTCCACCAGGTGAGACCCGATAAAACCGGCTCCACCGGTCACAAGAATTCGCTTCATAGACATGAAGCCGCGATTCTAGCTCGGCGACGTGAAGTGACCGACGTGCGGGCCGATAGTGGGCGGACGGGGTTGCTTCGTCGCAACCCAGAACAGACCGGCTCCTCGCAATGACGACCGATCCAACTTCCTTGGTAGTTGTTCCCGCGAATCCTCACCACTACCAAGGTCGACACGTCCGTCCTGGACCACACGACGTCATTGCGAGGAGCCCTTCGTTTTGGCTTTGCGACGAAGCAACCCCCCTCTCCCCACTACCATCCCTTCAAGAAAGTGTTCGGCGGAGTTGGCCTGTAAGCCGGATTCTGTCCGTCCCGCTTGCGCGAGATTGGACGATCATCCCTCTAAGTGCCGCGATTGCTCGCGGCCTCATGCAACCAACCCGGGGGCCTGGGCGATGGGCCATCGCCTCGTCTCGCCCCCCTATTTGATCTTGCTCCGTGTGGGGTTTTCCCTGTCCCGCGAATGTCACCACCGCGGCGGTGCGCTCTTACCGCACCTTTTCACCCTTACCCCGGCTTGCGCCAGGGCGGTATCTCTTTCTGTGGCACTGTCCCTGAGGTCGCCCCCGCTGGCCGTTAACCAGCACACAGCCCTTGCGATCACTTAAGACCGCCGTGGAGTCCGGACTTTCCTCTCCGACGAATACGTTGTTCGAAGCGATCGTCCAGCCAACTCCGCCGAACGAAGCGACGCTATGCCCCGGGAGCCCTAGACGTCAAGCCGTCCGTCACTTCGGTGATGCCGTACTGCTCGAGCTTCTTGTAGAGGTTCGATCGCGGCGTGTCGATGGCCTGAGCCGTGGCGGAGATGTTCCAGCCGTTCTCGCGGAGCTTCGCCACGATGAAGGCGCGCTCCGAGCCCTCCTTGAATTCGCGCAGCGAGCCTTGCGGCAGCAGGGTTCCGCCGGTGTCGCTCGAAGGCGGGGCGGCCGGGGCGAGGGGAGAACCGGCGGAGGGAAGGGGAACCGAGGGGGAAACCGGAGTGGCCGCGCCCAAAAAAGCGGCGCGAGGCTGGGGCACACCTTCAAGATGCTCGGCGTGGAGAGTCTCGTCGTCGACGAGGATCATCAATCGGTCGATCACGTTACGCAGTTCGCGGACGTTGCCGCGCCACTCGCGTCCCTGCAGGGCGGCGGCGAAATCAGGAGAGATGCGCTTCACCGCGATTCCATGCTGAGCGGCCGAACGCGCGACGAAATGGGCGGCGATGGCCGGAACATCCTCGAGCCGGGCGCGCAACGGCGGCACTTCGATGTCGATCACCGAAAGGCGGAAGTAGAGGTCCTCGCGGAACGCGCCATTCGCGATCGCATCTTCGAGGTTCTTGTTGGTCGCAGCGATCACGCGCACGTCAACCTTGATCGTCTTCTGCGATCCGATCCGCTCGACCTCGCCTTCTTGAAGGACGCGGAGGACCTTGGCCTGCGCGCGCGCGCTCATGTCGCCGATCTCGTCGAGAAAGATCGTGCCCTTGTGGGCCATCTCGAATTTGCCGATCTGTCTCTCGGTCGCGCCCGTGAACGAGCCCTTCTCGTGGCCGAAGAGCTCGCTTTCGATCAGCTCCTCCGGGATGGCCGCGCAGTTGACCGAGACGTAGGGCTCGTCGGCTCGCGCAGAGAGGCGATGAACCTCGCGGGCCACCAGCTCCTTGCCCACCCCGCTTTCTCCCCGGATGAGGACGGTGGCGTTGGTGGGCGCCGCTTTTCGGATCCGCGCGAAGACCTGCTGAATCGCGACGCTGTTGCCCACGAGGTCGCTCGGCCCATTCGTTGCGAGCCGGAGACGCCGGTTCTCGATGACCAGCCGCCGCTTTTCGAGAGCATTGCGTGCGGCGACGAGCAGTTTCTCGGTCTCGGGCGGTTTCTCGAGGAAGTCGAAAGCGCCCAGGCGAGTCGCTTCCACTGCCGTCTTCACGGTGCCATGGCCCGAGAGCATGATCACGGGCACGTCCTTGGCGCGCTCGCGCAGAAGCCGCAATGTCTCGAGGCCGTCGAGACCCGCCATCTTCACATCGAGGACCACCAAATCGATTTCGGAGCGCTCGATCACCTGCACGGCCTCGGGGCCGGAGGATGCGGTTTCGCAATCGAACCCTTCGAACTCGAACATCATGGCCAGCGAACGGCGGATCGCGTCCTCGTCGTCGACGACGAGGATCCTGGGGCGGACGGGGGATAGTTTCATACGGGAGGGGGCGGGGGCGGCTGATTCTTACTCAGGAGCGCGATCAGCCCCGCTTCGTCGAGGATCTTGATCCCGAGAGTTTTGCCCTTTTCGAGTTTCGATCCGGCATCGTCGCCGGCCACGATGTAGTCCGTCTTAGAGGAGACACTCGAGGTGACGCGCCCGCCGCGGACTTCGATAAGGCGCTTGGCCTCGTTCCGGTCCATCGTGGCGAGCACGCCGGTGAGAACGAACTGAAGGCCATCGAGGGTCCTTGGCTCATCTCCACCTCCCGACACCGCGGTCAGGCTCACGTCCGCTTCCTTGAGCCTTTCGAGAAGGTCGTGATTCTGGCGCGCTTCGAACCACTCGCGCAAGGATGCGACCACGGCCTCGCCGATCTCCGGAACCGCATCGATCTCCTCGGCGGTGGCGCGGGCCAGAGCGTCCATCGAGCCGAAGCGCCGGGACAAAAGCTCGGCCGCGCGCTCGCCGACGAAGCGGATCCCGAGACCGAAGAGAAGACGCTGCAGTCCGGCGGAGCGGCTCTTCTGGATGGACGCGACCAGGTTGGCCGCGGACTTTCCGCCCATCCGCTCGAGTTGGGCGAGGGACTCCGCATCGAGCGAGTACAGATCGGCGATGTTCTTAACCGCCCCGGTTTCGACGAGCACGGCAACGAGTTTGTCGCCGAGGCCCTCGATGTCCATGGCCTGACGGCGCGCGTAGTGCTTGATCCGCTCCTCGATCTGGGCCTTGCAGCTCGCGTTCGGGCAGCGGAGGTCGACCTCACCGACTATTGCGGCGACATGGGTTCCGCAGGCGGGGCACGCCTCGGGCATCACGAAGGGCGCCGCACCCTCGGGGCGTTCCTTGAGCACGACCTCGACGATCTTGGGAATCACCTCGCCGCCGCGCTCGACTACGACCAGGTCGCCGACCCTGACGTCCTTGCGCGCGATTTCTTCGGCGTTGTGCAGGGTGGCTCGGGCGACCGTGGTTCCGGCGACGAACACGGGCTCGAGGTGCGCAACCGGCGTGAGCTTGCCGGTGCGGCCGACCTGCACGTCGATGCTGAGCAGCCGGGTGGTGGCCCGCTCCGCGGGGAACTTGTAGGCGATCGCCCATCGCGGAAACTTCGACGTCGAGCCAAGCTCCCGTTGCAGCGAGAGTGAGTCGACTTTGATGACGACGCCGTCGATGCCGTAGTCGAGAGAGTCCCGGAGCGCGCGCAACTCGGCGCAGCGCGCGAGGGCGTCCTCGATGGACGCGCAGGGCCGGATCTCGGGGTTGGTTCGCAGGCCAAGGTCGCGCATGAGGGCGAGGGCGGCCGAGTGAGTCTTTGGCTCCGGTCCCGAAACGCGGGCCAGCGAGTAGAGGAAGAGTTCGAGACTGCGCTCGGCCACCTGGCGCGGATCGAGTTGCTTCATGGCGCCAGACGCCGCGTTCCTCGGATTGACGAAAGGCTCTTCGCCATTCCTCGTCCGCTCATCGTTGAGGCGCGTGAACACCGAGCGGGGGAGATACACCTCGCCGCGGACCTCGAGCAGGTCGGGGATCAAGAGCCCGGGCCTCACGGGGCTGAGGGTCAGCGGAAGCGAGCGAATGGTCCGCGCGTTCTCGCTGACGTCGTCGCCGATCCTGCCGTCGCCGCGAGTGACCGCGCGTGTGAGGACGCCTTTCTCGTAGGTGACCGAAAGGGAAAGTCCGTCGATCTTCGGTTCCGCCACGTATGAGAGCGGCGTGTCGCCGAGTTGCCGTTTCACGCGTCCCTCGAACTCGCGCACTTCGTCTTCGCTGTAGGTGTTCTCGAGGCTCAACATCGGCTCTTTGTGCATGACCGATGGGAAGGCGGAGAGCGGCGTCTCGCCCACGCGCTGGGTGGGTGAATCGCGGGTGATCAGTTCCGGGTGCGCTGCCTCGAGGTCACGCAGCTCGCGGTCGAGCGCGTCAAACTCCTGGTCCTTGATCTCGGGCTTCGAAAGGACGTAGTAGAGATGCTCATGCCTTCTGATGGCCTCGCGCAATTCCCTCGCGCGTGTCGTGGGGTCCTTCGGGCCGCCCTTGCTCATCGGCTCGAAGCTTTGCGTGCCGCGTCCGCGAGAGTCGCGGCGCGTGCTTCGATCACCGCGAAACCGGCGCCGGACAAGGGGCGATCGCGAAGGCGAGCGCAGGCCTCAGAGACCCCGCGATAGATCACGAGCGCCGCGTCGAGGTCTTTGTCCTGGTGCTCGGTGCGCTGGCCGACCTCGAGCGCCCGGATGGCCGCCTGCGAGGCCTGGGGGAGGGGAGCGAGATTCCTCATCGCGGCTTCTGTTCTTTGCACCAGATCACGCGCTGCGGCCTTACGCGGCCGGGGGAGCGTGGCCAGAGCCTGATAGTGAGAGACCCACGCGTCCCCGGCAAGGCCGCGAATCACTGGAGGGGCGGCGAGGAGGGGGAGGGCGGCGATTGCCGTGCCGAACAGAGTCGCCTTGATTCCGCTCTTCTTCTTTTCCGCGGCCATGACGGTCCCTGCGGGATCAGTGATCGCGCGCGAGGATGAAGTCGGGCAGGGTCAGGAGCGCCGTGCGTTCGGCCGACGGTGGGAACACGCTGAGGGCGGCCCGCGCGGCTTCAGCCTGCTGCACTGCGACCGCCTCGGCGCGCGCGATGGCCCCTGAGCGCTTCGCGAGGCTCACGATCTCGGCGTGCGAGACGCGGTCGAAGTTTCGATCCTCCACCACCATTTCCACCATGGCGCGGGTTTGAGGGTCGCCCTTCTCAAGCATGTAGATGATGGGCAGGGTCAGCTTGCCTTCGCGCAGATCGAGCCCCACCGGCTTGCCGAGCTTCTTTTCAGAAGCGGTGAAGTCGAGGAGATCGTCTTTCATCTGAAAGGCGAGGCCGAGGGCGAGGCCGTAAGCGGAAAGGGCCTTCTCTTCCTCGGGGGAAGCGTTGCCGAGAATGGCGCCGATACGCATGCAGGTGGCGAAGAGGTCAGCGGTCTTCCTCCGGATGATGTCGATGTGCTGGTCTTCGCGCACCGAGAGGTCGGCTTCTCTCTCGATCTCGAGCACCTGACCCTCGATCATGCGAAGGGTGACATCTGAAAGCAGGCGCAGGATGCCGAGATTGTCCTGGGTGAGGGCCATGGCCATGGACTTCGTGTAGAGGAAGTCGCCGATCAAAACCGTGGTCTTGTTGCCCCAGCGGGAATTCGCACTCTTGCGCCCGCGTCTGGTCGCCGCTTCGTCGATCACATCATCGTGGAGGAGCGTCGCGGTGTGGATGTATTCGACCACCGCGCCGAGGGTGATCATCCGGTCGCTCGAATGCGAGAAGAGACGCGACGCGAGAAGGAGCAGGGCCGGCCGGATGCGCTTGCCGCCCGCGTCTCTCACGTGCGAGGCCACGTCCGAGATCACTTTGAGATCGGAGAGGAACTCGTCGCGGAACACTCGTTCGACGCGGACGAGATCGGCCTCCACGAGGCCAAGGATGTCGGGCAGCGCCATCCGCGAAGGCGGCGCGGGGGCGGTGTCCAGTGCGGGGGTGGCGAGCAGGTTCAAAGGAGTTGCGCGGATCTTAGCGAAGCCCGCCCGATCACGCGCAGCGGCCCGCCCAAAGCCCGCAGGGACCTACCGATAGTTGGTGAACTGCATGTCGATGTCGAGGCCCTTCGCTTCGCGCAGCATCGCCATCACCGCCTGGAGGTCGTCGCGGCTCTTTCCCGTGACCCGCAGCTGCTCGCCCTGAATCGCGGCCTGGACTTTCACTTTGGAGTTCTTGATGATCTTCACGATTTCCCGCGACTTCTCGATGGGAATGCCGCTCTGCATCGCGACCTTCTGGCGCGAGGTGCCGCCCAGGGCCGCTTCGGGCTCCTTGTAGGTGAGGGCTTTGATCGAGATCCCGCGCTTCATGAGCTTGCTCTCGAGGATGTCGCGCACCGCCTTGAGCTTGTACTCGTCCGCCGAGGTGAGGGTGAACTCCTTGTCGCCGATCTCGATGTTGGACTTGGAGTCCTTGAGGTCGTAGCGGGTCTGGATCTCCTTGAGCGCCTGGGCGACCGCGTTCTTTACTTCCTGCTGGTCGATCTCGCTCACGATGTCGAAGGAACTCTCAGCCATGGTTTCCGTTATCCCTCCGACGAAAGGTAGGTGTAGCCCTCGAGGCCCTCTTCGTA
>JAYUUU010000059.1:0-5994 GCA_043754395.1 Vicinamibacteria bacterium | reverse complement strand
TTCATCGTCGCGTGCGAGAAGGCGATGCGCGAGGATTCGCCGGCGCTCCGTGAAGAGCGAAGTGTCGGGATGCTCGATGAAACGTGGGAGAAGAAGGCCGCGCAGAGTCTTGGGGTCGCTCTACGGGTGAAGGCTTTGCGGATGGGAGCCTCGGCGTGCGCGTGAAGATTCTTTGCGTCGTCGGGGCGAGGCCCAACTTCATCAAGATCGCGCCTTTGATGAACAGCTTCGCCCGTCTGCCGTTCTTCGAGTCGCGGCTCATCCATACCGGACAGCACTACGACGCGCGGCTCTCCGATATCTTCTTTCGTCAGCTCGAGATTCGAACGCCGGATGTGGACCTTGGAGTCGGACCGGGGACGCAGACCGAGCAGACCGCCGAGATCATGCGCCGGTTCGAGCCGGTGCTCGAGGCCGAGCAGCCGCAGGCCGTGCTGGTGGTCGGCGACGTCAACTCCACCATCGCGTGTTCACTCGCGACCGCGAAGTTCCTTTTGCGCGAGCCGTTCGAATGGGCCAAAGGGCAACGCTTCCGCCCGGTGGTGATCCATGTCGAGGCCGGTCTCCGGAGTTTCGACGACGACATGCCGGAGGAGATGAATCGCCGCCTGACGGACGTGTTGTCCGATCTCCTCTTTGTCTCCGAGCCTTCGGGGCTTGCGAATCTGATCCGCGAAGGCGTGCCCAAAGAGCGGATGCACTTCGTCGGCAACGTCATGATCGACACGCTCCTCAAGGCCCGCGAAGAAGCGCTGCGCTCTGACATTCTTGGGCGGCTCGGCCTCAGGGGTCGCGAGTACGGCCTGCTCACTCTTCATCGTCCTTCCAATGTCGACAATAAAGAGGCGCTCCGAGCTCTTTTAGGCACTCTGGATTCAGCGGCCACGCGTCTGCCTTTCGTGTTTCCAGTCCATCCAAGGACGCGGGCGCGCCTTGAAAGTGCTCGGATCGTTCTCCCCTCCGAGCGCTGGACGTTGACCGAACCGCTCGGCTACATGGAGTTCCTCGCCCTGCAGTCCTCAGCACGCCTGGTGATGACCGATTCCGGAGGCGTTCAGGAAGAAACCACGGCGCTCGGCGTTCCCTGCATCACGCTGCGCGAGAGCACCGAGCGGCCATGTACGGTCACCGAGGGCACGAATCGAATCGCCGGGACCAGCCGGCAGGGGATCCTGGCTGCCTTTGATGCGGCTATGAGAGCGGACCCTTCTCGGGACGGGTCGCGAGTTCCGGCCCTTTGGGACGGCCGGGCCGCGGATCGGGTGACCTCGACGCTGCAGGGGCTATTCGAGGAGAGCGTCGGCGCTTCGACGGACGGAGCGCGGCGTCTGAGCGCATGAGGCCCGATGTCGTGGTGGAAGAACTGGGCTCGATGGTCGCCTTTCTTGCTCTCGAGTCCGAGTGGAACGCGCTGGTCGAGGCGAGCGGCGGCGTGCCGTTCCTCCGGCACGAGTGCATCCGCGCCTGGCTCTGGAGCTTCGCTCCTGCCTCGAAGCTCGTGCTCCTCGTCGGGCGCGACGCGGCGGGAGAACTGGTCGCCGCCCTTCCTCTGGTTCTGGAGATGGGGCTTCTCTGCGGCCTGCCGGCCCGCCAGCTCGTGGCCGCGGCCAACACTCACTCTTCACGATTTGATCTCATTGCCCTGGACCCGCGAGCCGCGGGCCGCGCTTTCCTCGACTATCTGGTGCAGCGGCCCGGCTGGGATCTTCTGAGGATCATCGACGTTCAGGAGGGTGGCGCGGCCTGGCACATGTATCGAGAGGCCGAAGACCTGAGGCTTCCCGTCGGGGCATGGGAAGGTGAACGCAGCCCCTATCTCGCCTTTCCCTCTTCCTACGAGGAGCTGCTCGAGACCAAGAGTCCGGCATTTCGAGCGAACCTCCGTCGCCGTCGCCGGCAACTCGAGAAGATGGGAGCGCTCACCGTCGAGCGCTTCACCGGCCTTGAAGGCCTGGCCGAGCGACTCGACGAGGGGTTCGCGCTCGAGCGCAGCGGCTGGAAGGGACGACGTGGCACCGCGATCGCCCAGGACACGCGCACCCGCGCCTTCTACACGGAGGTCGCGAAGGGAGCCGCGCTGAACGGCTATCTCTCGCTTTTCTTCCTGCGGCTCGATGGCCGGCCGATCGCGTTTCACTTTGGCCTGGTTTATGACGGCGTTTATTCCGTGCCCAAGCTCGCGTACGACGAAGAGCTTCGCGGCGCGAGCCCGGGCCTCGTGCTGCTCGAGGAAGCGATCAAGGATGGCATCTCGCGGGGACTGCGCGGATACGACTTTTTGGGTGCGGAAGCCGAGTGGAAGAACAAATGGAGTTCGAGCGTTCGGCCGAACCACTGGCTCTTCATCTTTCGCGACACGCTCATGGGACACGCTTTGCGCAAGGCGAAGTTTGGCTGGCTCCCCGCGGCACGTCGCGTTCTCCAAAGCGTCGAGAAGTTAGGAGCCGCGGAATGAGCACGTCGCAGATCTTCGTGCCCGCGTTTCCCACAATCCAGCCGGAGATGCTCCTGGGCCTCAAGCGCGGGTCGCTCCAGGCGCACCACCCCTTCTCGGCGCCGTCGGCCCGTCCCTTCTACTTCGCGCGAAACGCCATCTGGCATGCGGTGAAGGCCCTCGGTCTCGATGGGGGTGAGGTGGTGGTTCCGGCCTACCATCACGGTGTCGAGATCGAGGCTCTCCTTGATGCGGGCGCCCGGGTGCGGTTCTACGGAGTCGGCCCGAAGTTCGAGATCGACCTCGAAGAAGTCGAGAGTCTCATCGGGCCGGAGACGAAGGCGCTTTACCTCACGCACTTCCTCGGCTTTCCCGGCCCCGTGCGTGCGATGAAAGCACTCGCGATGAAGCACGGCCTTCCTCTCATCGAGGATTGCGCGCTCGCACTTTTCTCGGCGGACAGCGATCTGCCCCTGGGTATCACCGGCGATGTGTCGATCTTCTGTCTCTACAAGGTCCTCGCGGTTCCCGATGGCGGCCTTCTCGTCCACCCGGACGTGGAGGGAGTGACGCCGCCTAAAGGTCCGCGCCCGCCCATCGCCTCGAGCGTCGCGGCGGTGACGTCTTCGACTCTGCGGAACGTGGCGCTTCGGGGCGGGTGGATCGGCCGAGGCCTGCGGGCGATGGTCCTGGGTCTTGGCCATGGTGCGCTCAAGGCCTCGAAGGTGAAGCCCGTTCTCGCCGGCACGCAGTTCTTCAATCGTGACCACGCGCATCTTGGGATGAGCCGGGTTACCGAACACCTGCTCGGTGGCCAGGATGTGGCGGGAATCATCGATCGCCGCCGCCGCAACTACATCTACCTGCTCGAGCACCTTCGCGATGTGTCGGCGCCGCTTTTCGAGGATCTTCCGCGAGGTGTGGTGCCCCTTTGTTATCCGATGCTCGTTGACGACAACCGCGCCTTCATGGAGGAGCTCGTGGCACGGGGGATCGAGGCCGTCGACTTCTGGCGTGAGGGTCACCTCGCCTGCGATGTCTCCCGCTTTCCCGCGGTGGCAAAGCTGCGCCGAAGTCTGGTGGAGGTTCCGTGCCACCAGGACGTCAGTCTTCAAACCCTCTCCATCATGGTGGGTGTGATTCGTGACGTTCTCTCACGTCGCACGGCGGTGTGATGGCCACATCGAAAGTTGCGATGGATATCGGCCTTCCTGAAGCGACCCGTCCGCGCGCCTCTTGTGGCGTCGTGGAAGACCTTGAAGACCTCTCCGCCTTCGCCAGGGTCCGCGACGAATGGAATGGTCTCGTCGACGCGAGCGACCCTCAGCCCTTCTACCGCCACGAGTACATCAAGGCCTTCGTCACGAATTTCCTCGAGAGCGCTGCGCTCAAAGTCGTGACGGTGCGCGACGCCTCGGGCCGTTTGACCGCAGCCCTTCCTCTCGCCTCGGGGCGTGGCTCGATCTGCGGCGTGCCCACCCGCGAACGGGCGTCGCCGACCAACGTCCATTCGTTGCGGTTCGACCTCGTGGCCGCGGAGGGGGGGCAGGCTTTCACCGATGAGGCTGCGCAGACCGTGTTTCAACATCTGGTGGCGGACCAGAGTTGGGATGTTCTGAAACTCACGGACATCCCGGAGGGCGGCAAAGCCTGGCGCCTCTATGAAGCGGCGCAAGCCGCGGGATTTCCCGTGGGTGCGTGGGAGTCCCATCGCAGTCCTTACATAGAACTTCCCGATTCGCAGGAAATTCTGATGAAGAGCCTGAGCGCCAAATTCAGGGGAAACCTGCGGCGGCGCAGGAAACGCCTCGCCGAGAACGGGGAGATCACCGTAGAGCGGCTCTTCGGACCGACCCTCACGCAACGCCACCTCGAAGAGGCCCTGGTCATGGAGTCGGGAGGCTGGAAGGGGCGTCAGGGAAGTGCGGTGAACCAGAGCGAGGCCACCCGCGGATTCCATCGAGAGCTTTTTCTGGACTTGGCCTATAGGGAGCGCCTCTCCCTTTTCCGCCTGAAGCTTCAGGGACAGCCGATCGCATTTCAGTACGGAATCACCACGAACGGCGTGTTTTCTCTGGTGATGACGAGCTATGACGAGTCTTTCTCGGTGTTTAGTCCAGGTCACCTCCTCACCGAGGAGGTGCTTAAGGACTGTGTGTCCCGCGGACTTCGAGAGTTCGACTTTCTGGGCTGCGATCTTCCCTGGAAACTCGAGTGGACAAGTGCGGTGAGGGCGCACCACTGGCTCTTTATTTTCAGGGACAGCGCCCGCGGACGCCTGCTCCGGAAGATCAAGTTCTCCTGGGCGCAAACGGCCCGCCAATTGCTTACAAAGTGGCGTATGCATCTCCAGCCCGATCCTCGCCTTCCGAAGGAAGCCGCGTGATGAACCTCCTGGCCGTCATGCTCGCCGCGGCCCTCTCTCAGGGAAGGCTCGAGCTGCCACGCGTCCAGGTGGATGCCGCCTATCCCGCGGTTTCCGGCCGAACGATCCGGGTGGCCGCCGCGGATGACTTCCAGGCCGCTTTGGAAGCGGCGCGCCCCGGCGACGAAGTCACGCTGGCCGCGGGTGCGGTCTACATGGGCCCGTTCACTCTCCCGGCGAAGGACGGGGCGGGCTTTATTGTGGTGCGGTCGAGCGAAAGCGGCCGCCTTCCCAAAGACAAACGCGTGACCCCGGAAGACGCCGCACTCATGCCCAAGCTCGAGTCGCGATGGGGTGCGGTTGTGAGCGCGGAGACCGGGTCGCACCACTTCCGATTCGTCGGCATCGAGATGCGGCCGGCGAAAGGCGCCTTCCTCACGAACGTCGTTTTGCTGGGCGCGCGTGAGGCCGAACTCTCAAATGTTCCGCATCACATCGTCATCGACCGGTGCTTCATTCACGGAGACCCGGTCCGCGGCTCGCGTCGCGGCATCGCTCTTGGATCCGGGGAAACCGCCGTCATCGACTCGTGGCTTTCGGATTTCAAGGAAGGCATTGCCGACTCTCAGGCGATCGCGGGTTGGAACGGACCCGGACCCTACCGAATCGAAAACAATTATCTTGAGGGCGCGGGTGAGAACCTGATGTTCGGCGGCGCCGACCCGCGGGTTCCGGGCCTTGTGCCTTCGGATATCGAGATCCTGCGCAACCACTTCAAGAAGCCGCTCGCCTGGAAGGCGACCGATCCGACTTACGCGGGCGTCAAGTGGGCAACCAAGAATCTGCTCGAACTCAAGAACGCGCGCCGCGTCCTGATCGCGGGGAATCTCTTCGAGCAGAACTGGGTCGACGCGCAGAGCGGTTTCGCCATTCTCTTCACCGTCCGCAACCAGGATGGCAAGTCGCCCTGGTCGGTCGTCGAGGACGTCACCTTCGAGAACAATGTCATCCGGCACAGCGCCTCGGGGATCAACATTCTCGGCCGCGACGATGCGGCGCCCAGCGGTCGCACCGCGCGGATCGCCATTCGCAACAATCTCTTCGAGGACATAGGCGGCGAGCGCTGGGGTGGAGGCGGGAGACTTTTCCAGATTCTGCAGGGAGCAAAGGACGTATCCATCGAGCACAACACGGC
>JAYUUU010000058.1:0-4096 GCA_043754395.1 Vicinamibacteria bacterium | reverse complement strand
GATGCTGCGCTTTTACGAGACCGCGCAGGCGGAGATCATGGGTTGTCCAGACATGTATCTCATCGGCAAGCTGGCGATGGAGTTGCCGGCAATACCCCGCCTGCGGCACCTTGGTTTCGTCTCGGAGGAAGAGAAACATGCGGCGATGGCCGGCGCTTCGGCACTCATCTGCCCAAGCCCCTATGAAAGCCTCTCGATCACACTGCTCGAAGCGATGTCACACGGAACCCCCGTGCTTGCCTCGTCGCGATCCGATGTGCTCCTTGACCATTGTCACAAGAGTAATGCGGGCCTTGTCTACGGAACGAGCGAAGAGTTCACGGAGTCGATACGCCTCCTCGTGCTCAATGAGCCTCTGCGACGGGCCTTGGGCGCGTCAGGACGCCGCTACGCGCTCACGCAGTTCTCCTGGGAGAGCGTGCTCGACCGACTGACCGGACAAATCGACGCCGCGGCGCGGAACCGCTAAGAGACTTAGCGCGCGGCGCGAAGACGCTCGAGAACGATGTCGGTCGCCTGCGGTCCCTTGAGGATCGCGGCCGCCGCGGCGATCTGCTGAATCGCCTGCTCGATGACCTCGAGGCCCGCACCCCGTTCGATGGCGAGACGAGCGGCGACCACGTGCTTTTGGACTACGGCCTCGCCTCCAGCGCCGAGAAGCGCGTTCGCGGTGTCGCGGATCCGGAGAAGGCGCTGCACCATTTCCACGCTCGCAGGAGGGAGGCTGCCGGGGGGAATCGTCGCCTGACGCGGCAGCACCGCGTTGGGCGGCCGGTTGGTGGGGCCCGTTCCCGTGCCCGGCGTGGCCGAAGTTGTCGAAGCGGAGAGCGACGGAGCCGGAGCCGCCGGGCGAGGAGCCGGAGCCGCGGGCGCTTCCTTGAGGCGGATCAGGTTCGTCGCGATCAGGCCGTAGAGGATCTTGCACGCCTCGAAGGTCGAATGGCTCGACGCATTGGCGATCGCCTTGATCGACCGTCGGCCGTCGATCTTCGAGAGGATCAGCCACTCACTGGTGTTCAGGTTGATCTGGCCTTCGCGTCCTTCGGGAATCACGAACTCGGGGACAAGTTCCATCGAAGGGACCTTCTTCTGGAGCACCCGCCACTCGTCGAGCCTGCGGGCCGCTTCCATCAGAAGATTGGTGTTCGTCTTCGAGATCGTGTTCGCGGCGACGCCCGCGCCGGTTTCAAAGAAGAACTCGCCCCGGCTCCAAATCGCGAGCTGGTAGACCGCCTCTTCTCCTGAAAGATCTTCAACCTGGGCGTGGACGATCCGGCCTTCCTGGATGTAGATCTGCCCCTTGATGTCACCGTCGGTCAGATGAAAACAGCCCGTCTTTCCGGACGACGACACCAACTGGATGACGTCGGGCAGCGGGAGTTCGGCGAGCGATCCTTGGAAACTCATTGGGGGGAAATCAGGCTACAAGGCAGCTTGGGGGCTGTCAAACAAGGCGCGTTTTCAATGACGACCGAAGGTTTCGGCTTTCAGAAGGCGCTCGACCACGGTTTCCTGACCGAGGCATTCGAGGAGATCGAACAGAGGCGGACCTACGGAAACACCGGTCGCGACCGTCCTCGAACCGTTGATGAGCAAGCCGGCCTTGATCCCGAGCTCGTCGGCGAGCTTGCGAAGTTCGAGTTCCGCGGTCTCCTTGTTGAAGACGGGAACGGCCTTGAATCGGCCGGCAAGCTCAACCAGCCACTTCCGCAAACCGGGATCCTTGTCGACGTTCTTCTCCACGGCCACCGGATCGATATCGAAGGTCTTGTCGAAAAAGGCCCGGCCCAGGCCGGAGAAGTCCTTGAGCGTGATGAAACGGGGCCGCAACAGGTCGACCGTGCTCTTGAACCACTCGCGGCGGTTCCAGCCCTCGGCCCACGACTCGTCCCACAATCCCGCGGACTTGAGCTCGGCTTCGACCATCGGCGCGAGCGTGCCTATGGGCATCTTGTTCATGTGCTCGGAGTTGAGGTGCAGCGCCTTTCGGTCGGTCCACTGACGCGGATCGTTCTCCGAGAAGTTCACGATCGCGTTACCTCGCGAGACGCCGCTCAGGGAGAAGGCTTCGATCAGCTCGGGTGTGGTGAAGAACTCTTTGTCGGTTCCTGATGACCAGCCGATCAGCGCGAGGAAGTTTCGGAAGGCCTCGGGAATGAAGCCTTTGTCGCGGTAAGTGGTCACGGAAACCACCTCACCGTGCTTGCGCTTGGAGAGTTTCGAACGATCGGGCGCGTTGATGAGAGGCAGATGAGAGAACTCGGGCGGCTTCTTGCCGAGGGCCTCGTAAATGAGGATCTGCTTGTGAGTATTCGAGAGGTGGTCCTGGCCGCGGATCACATGTGTGATCGCCATGTGGATGTCGTCGCAGACCACCACGAAGTTGTAGAGCGGAGACCCGTCGGGACGCAGGAGAGCGAAATCCTCGGTGTCCTTGTGCTTCCGCTCCTGGGTCCCATAGACGCCGTCCTGGAACACCGTGGCGTCCTCATCCTCGGGCACCAGAAAGCGGAGAGTGAAAGGCTCGCCTTTGGCCGCGCGCGCATCAGACTCCTCTTTCGAGAGACGCCGCGACGGCACGTCGCGCTGCCAGGGCCGCTTCTCCGCGTCGGCCTGCTTGCGCTGGGCCTCCATTTCAGCGGCAGTGGCGAATGACCGATAGGCCTTACCCGCCGCGAGCAGTTCGGCCGCGACCTGTTTGTGACGCTCCACGCCGTCGCTTTGCAGGAAGGGCCCCTCGTCCCAGTCGAGGCCGAGCCATTTGAGGCCTTCGAGAATGCTTCTGGTGTTCTCGTCGTTCGAACGCTCCTTGTCGGTGTCCTCGATCCTCAGGATGAAGGTTCCGCCGTATTTCTTTACATAGAGCCAGTTGAAGAGAGCGGTGCGTCCACCCCCGATGTGCAGGTACCCGGTCGGAGAGGGAGCGAAACGGACACGAATGGCAGGAGAGCTCATGAGTTCCCGCTATTTTAGCGGTCGGAAGCCACTTCGCCCCTGCGGTTCCAGATTCAGCCCTTTGAACAAACCCGCTCCGCGCAACGTTCTATAGTTGAGCCAAAGGTGTCCTCTCCATGACTCATGCCCTCCAGTTGAAATGCGTCCGCAAGGCCTTCCAGGGCCATGTCGCGGTCAAAGGACTCGATCTCGAAGTTCCGACGGGTTCGGTGTTTGGCCTTCTGGGGCCGAACGGGGCCGGGAAGACCACGTCCATTCGAATGGCCATGGACATCATCGGACCGGACACTGGGGAGGTTTTGATCCTCGGTCGAAAGGCCGACAAACCCCTGCGCGACCGGATCGGCTACATGCCGGAGGAGCGCGGCCTCTACCAGAAAATGATCGTCGAGGAACTTCTCGTCTTCATGGCCGAACTCAAGGGAGTGAAACCCGCCGAGTCGAGAAAGCGGATGATGCCGTGGCTGGAGAAACTCGGGCTTTCTGGCTGGCACAAGAAGAAGGCCAATGAACTCTCGAAGGGCATGCAGCAGAAAGTTCAGTTCATCCAGACCCTGCTGCACGACCCGGACATCCTGATCCTCGACGAACCCATGAGCGGTCTCGATCCCGTGGGGACGAACGTGATGCGCGACGCGATGATTGAGCTTTCACGGGCCGGGAAGACGCTGATCGTGAGTTCGCATCAGATGGCGACGGTCGAACAGATGTGCGACCGGGTGGCCCTCATCAACAAGGGCGAGAAAGTGCTCGACGGCCGCGTCTCCGAGATCAAGGCGAGCTATGGGAAGAACACCCTGGTGCTCGCGTTTGAAGGGGATGGTTCATTCCTGAAGTCTCTGCCCGGGGTCGCATCGATGACCGACCATGGTCGTTACGCGGAAATCAGGCTCGGGCCGGGGGCCGACCCGCAAATGATCCTCCGCGCCGCGAGCGAGAAGCTCAGGATCACGAAGTTCGAGGTGGTCGAGCCCTCGCTTCACGACATCTTCATCGAGCGCGTTACCGAGGTGCCCGCATGAGTCCCGATATTCTGGTCATCGCCAAACGCGAGTTCATCGAGCGCGTTCGCACCAAGGCCTTCGTCATCGGCACCATCCTGGGCCCGATCTTCATGGGCACGATCATGATCGTCCCCGCC
>JAYUUU010000057.1:0-2751 GCA_043754395.1 Vicinamibacteria bacterium | reverse complement strand
AGGCTGCGAAGGCGCCCCAGCGCCTCCGCGTCGTCGGTCAGGGAAAGCACCGACGTAACCCCGGAGGCGAGATACGCCTGCAGATCGTGGATCTGTCGTTCGTCCGACTGCTCGACGAGTCCTCCGCCAACGCCGCCCGAGCCGCCGAGATGGACGTGAGAGTCGAAAAGGCCCGGGATCAAGTATTTCCCGGACAGGTCCTCGACTACGGCGCCCGCGGGCAGGGGATCCTCTGCGCGATCGATGCCGATTTCCGCGATCTTGTGGTCTTGAACCACCACTCGCGCGTTCTCGATCCGCCCGCCCAGGCCATCGATGAGCGTCGCCCCGCGCAACACGAGGACCTTGCCTTTCGCGTCTCCGGCTTCGATCGCCCTCGAGCCGGGCATCTCGCTCATCCGAAACGCCGGAGCCACGAAGGCCGCACCGATCATCACGAAGATGAAGGCGCCGAGGATGGTGAGAATGGACCGCTTCGAGATGGGCTCCGTACCCTCCCACCTGAAAAGTGCGGTGGAGAGAGCGAGGCCGGTGAATCCAAGCACGGTCAGGATCGCGAGAGGACCGATGAGTAACGACAGTCCTTCTCCGCGCACGATCACCCCCTGCAGCGACTCGACGATGTAAGTCGCGGGCAGGAATCGCGCGAAGGACTTCATCGCTTCGGGAAGCAGCGCGAAAGGGAAGGCCGATCCGGAGAGGAACATCATCGGGAAGAAGATCAGGTTGATGATGGGCGGGGCCGACTGCATGTCCTTCGCGGCGCTTCCGACGAGCAGGCCCAGGGGGATGGTCGAGAACACACCGAAGAGGAAGACCACGGCGAGGGCGACGAGCGAACCCGCGATCTCCGTCTTGAAGACGAAGCGCGAGACGGTGAGAAGAAGGACGAAGGTGATCGCGTTCTGGAACACCGCGGTGGTTCCCTGCGCCAGGATCATGGTCGCAGCACGGATCGGGGTGACTCGGAAGCGGCGCAGGATGCCCTTCTCTCTCGCCAGAACCATGGGCATCGCGATACCGAAAAGACTGCCCGAAATGATCATAGTGGTGAGCAGTCCCGGCAGCATGAATGTGGCGGCGCGCGGGTTTCCGCGGGCCATGATTCCCCCGAAGAGAAAGAGGAAACCCAGGGGAAAAGCGAGGGACCAGAAAAGGGCCTGCTTGGATCGGAAGAAGGCGAGAAGATGCGCCCGAACCAGCGCGAGATAGCTGTGAATAGCCATGATTACGCAGCCTCCGTGACGTCTTGCGCCACCGCCGAAACTCCAATCAATTGGACGTAGAGATCCTCGAGAGTGGGCCTCTTGAGGCGCAGATCGAGGAGTGCGGCGTCGGACGATTTCAGCGATGCGCCGAGACCGATGATGGCGGCGGTGGAGTCCTTCGTGCGATACCGCAGCAGCCGCCCATCGCGTCCCTCGAACGAGGCCCCGGGCACGAGGCCCTCGGGATCTACCTGCTTGTCGATCTCGATCCACAACGTCGAGGCGCCCTCCGCCTGAGCGAGCAGCTGAAGGGGTGTTCCGTCGGCGACGATTTCGCCTGAGCGAAGGATGACCACGCGGTCCGCGAGAGCCTCGATCTCATCGAGGTAATGGGAGGACACCAGGATTGTCTTACCCATCGCCTTGAGCTTTTTCAGGATCTCGTGGATGGAGCGGCGCGCGATGGGGTCGAGACCCGATGTGGGTTCGTCGAGGATCAGAAGCTCCGGGTCGTGAAGGGTGGCGAGGGCCAGGGCGAGTCGTTGTTTCTGCCCGCCAGACAGGCTCGAAACCGCGGCCTTCCGCTTCTCGGAAAGGTCCACGGCCGAGAGGATCTCCGCGGCGTCACGCGACTTCGGGTAGAACGCGGCGAAGAGCCGTAGGGTCTCGTCGACGGTGAGCGAATCGGGGAACTCGGTGTGCTGAAGCTGAACCCCGATCCGCTGTCGCAGCTCGACGGAGTTCTTCTGGGGATCGAGTCCGAGGACCTGTACCGAACCCGAGGTGGGGGGACGCAGGCCCTCCAGGATTTCCACGAAAGTGGTTTTGCCTGCTCCGTTTGGCCCAAGCAGACCCACGATGCCGCCCTTCTCGATCTCGATGGTGAGACCGCGCAGGGCGTGGACGCTTTCATAGCTCTTCGCGAGAGACCGGACCTGAATAACCATGCCCGGAAGGATCGCCGGTCTGATGGGGTCTTTCTAAGTGCTGTGCGTGGCGATTTTTGTGTGACGTTTGTAATCCCGGTGTAAAGCCCCTGGTTCGTGATCTTGAACCCGATTGATTTCAATTCTTTCGGGAACCAATGCCTCACTGGTTGCGTCTTATCTGGCAATGACGTTCCCTACCGTTTATCTGCGAGGACTGTCCCATGCTTGAGACGAATCCAGGTTTCCTTTTCCCCGACCGTCGTCCCCTCAAGGAGATGGTTGAAGACTATGAGCGCAAGATCGTCTTGATGGCACTTGAGCTTGCCCACTGGAATCAGCGCCGGGCCGCGTCCTCGTTGGGTCTTCTGCCTTCGACCCTTTCCGAGAAGATGAAGCGGTTCGGCCTGAGACGGGTGAAGGAAGACTCGGGCGAACGCTCATCGTCAAACGAAGCCGCGTAAGAAAAACCCGCAGGATTTCGACAGCGTCGCGGCCTTAGGTGTCCGCTTCGTCCGATTGCGGACACTGCAATGCGATGATTCGGCCTTGGAGAAACCAAACCGAATGACCGATCGCCGACAATTCATCGCCAGCACCGGAGCCGCCACATTGGC
>JAYUUU010000056.1:0-2690 GCA_043754395.1 Vicinamibacteria bacterium | reverse complement strand
AAGAAGAGCGCGGCGCATTTAGTTATGACCTCAGCGGTTCGAGATGACTTTGAGATTGTCCCACGCGATGTCGGCCGGGGAGTCGCCGTAAAGACCGGGGGCGCCCGCCTCAAGCACCACCGGGTCGTTAAACTCTATCGTCCAGGCCGAAGGCTCGGCCTCGCCTCGCTTCCAGACCTTGGCCCGCACCACGGTGTTCGTCTTGCCGGGTTCGACTGCCAATTTCATGCGGTACCAGACGTCGCTTTCAACCGCGAACGGCGCCTCTTTCGAGAAGCTCAGTTCGGATGCCCAGGAACGAATCTGAAGTTTCTGGTGCACACCCTGCAGGTCGAGGGTGTAGCCGTTGTTGATGAGACCCACGTCGCCCATGCGGCGGCCCTTCTTCGTGGAGCGCACATCTGACTCGATGGTGTAAGCCTGCATCGTGGCGGGGCCGATGAATACCGTGGCGCGATTCAAACCGGTTTGGACGGGAACCTTTGCGAGGATCTTGCCTTCCGGTGAATCGCCGATCGAAAGTCGACCCGCGCCCACCCAGGTACCGGGGACCTTGCCGCCTTCGAAGTCCTCGCTCCAGGGCAGCGCGCCGAACACCCGCACCCGAGCCCCCGCCTCCATGGTCCCCGCCTTCGCGAGCACCTTCCCGGCTTGCGGCGCCGGAGTGGTCTCGGCGGTGAAGACACCGTTCGCGTCGACCGCGCCCTTGAGCCCGGCGACCGAGAAGACCGCGGGAGGCGCTTTCACTTTGCGACCCAAGGCATCGAATGCGCGGAGTTCGAACGCGACCTTCTCGCCCGGCTTGACGTTCAGCTCGGCGGGAAACACCGCGATGGAGGTGGCGGGCTGATCCGAGGCGGCTGCTTCCTTCGGCCACGGCATCACCGTCCCGTGAGTTCCAACCGCGGGGCCCTTGTACGCGGCCTTCTTATCGCCGAGGCAGTACAAGAAGTTCTCGGTCATGAGGTACAGCCGGCCATAGGCGGGGGCCACGGATCCCCAGACCTCGACATGGCGGCCTTCGGGCATCTTCAGCTGAACGTGGCTCAGGGTTTCGAACTTGTCGCCGAGCGGCTTCAGGATGTGGACGTTGCCGTTCACCTCGGTGGCGAAGATCTTCCCGTCGGCAAGTGTGGGGGAACCGCGACCAATGGTCCCGAGATTCGTCTCATAAAGGCGCGCGCCGGTGGCCGCATCGAGAGCGTGCAGATTTCCGGCGTTGTCGGTGACGTACATCCGATTCCCGTCCAGAAGCGGCGCCGCGAACGCGGCGGTGATCCCGTCCGAATGCCACTTGCGGCCGGTGTTCGTGATGTCGCCCTTGAGCGAGCCGTCGATCGCGATGACCTGGCCCATGAAACCGCCCTCGATCGGCTCGTCGCCCTGGTTCGCGTAAACCACTCCATCACGGATCGTGACCGGTGCGTTGAGGGAGCGGGGGGAGAAGCGGTAACTCCAGACCGGCTCGCCGGTGCGCGCGCGGATCGCATAGATCCAGCCATCGGCGCCGCCGCCGATCATCAGACGCTCGCCGCCGAGGACGCCCACGATCGCGTTCGCCTGGTTGTTGAAGTCTTCAACCGCGGCGGTGGAGGGCGACACCACCCACTGAACCTTGCCGGTACGCTTGTCGAGCGATGCGTAACGCTGACGCAACGGAGCCTGCTCGCCCCACGAGGCGCCGACGATGCTCACGATCAGGGAGTCGCCATCGATCAGCGGCGAATGGGTGCGGCCGCCGTAGCCCGAACTGCGGCCCATTTCCTCACCCAGGCGCACCTGCCAGACGGTTTTTCCGGCGCGGTCAAAGGCCATGAGCTGGCCGTCTCCATTCTGCGAATAGAGGTAGCCCGTCTCCGGGTCGCCGGCGACGCTGGCCCAGCCCACACGAGAGAAGGGAATCGTGGTGTTGTGAACCACGAAGCGGCGTTCCCACAGTTTCGCGCCATCTTTGGCCGAGAAACAGCTGATGGTCTCGTAGCGGCCATCGGCGCGCCCGGAAGCGCACACCCGACCCTCGAAGACCGCGGGAGTTGATCGGCCGACGTAGGGGATGCGGAAGACCACGTTCTCGAGCGTGGTCGGCGACCACGTACTGATGAGACCGGTCTCGGTGGTGGTGCTGTTTCCGTTCGGTCCGCGCCATTGCGGCCAGTCCGCGGCCGAGGCGGTGAACGCCGACACGACGAGCACGGCAGGTAGAACGCTACGCTTGAGTCCCATGGTGATTTCGCCTTCTTTGATAGGTCGATACTACGACGCGACCCGGGACACCGCCCAAACCAGGCCGACAACAGTTAAGACTAGCGAAAGAGGCCGCTGGACGCGACGTCTGTAGATGTTCGGATCCTTGAACGGAACGCTCAGAACGAAAGCTCCGGCCAGCACGGCTACCTGACCCAGCTCAACCCCAAGGTTGAAGAGAAGAAGGGCGGCGAGCTTTTGTCCTTCGACAAGAGGAGTCTCGGCCAGGATCCCCGCGAACCCGAGGCCGTGGAGCAGGCCGAAGAAGAAGACCACCGCGATCCGCGCTCTTGAAACCCCCGCGGGGCGCAGGAAGTTCTCGAGGCCCACGACGCCGATCGAAAGGGCGATCAGGGGCTCGACGATGCGCGGGGAAAGTGAGAGCACGCCGAACGTCGATAGAGCAAGAGTCGCGCTGTGCGCGAGTGTGAACACGCCGGTTTGAA
>JAYUUU010000055.1:0-7230 GCA_043754395.1 Vicinamibacteria bacterium | reverse complement strand
AGCACCTTCACGCACTCCGGTTCGGCCTCGAAGATGGTCCGGAACCGCTGCTCGCTGTCCCGCAGAGCCTCCTCGGCCCGCTTGCGTTCGGTGATGTCCTCGCGCACTCCCAGAAGTCGGGTGGCGCGGCCGCTGAAGTCGCGCCCGAGGACCCTGCCGATCGCGTTGACCCATCGAAAGGACCCGTCCGCGTGGAGCAGCCGCGCCTCGTACCGGTATGTGGCCTCGGTCCCGGTCAGGGCGGACTGGATCTTTCCTGCGACCGAGGCACGGTCCGCCGGGTGGACGCGGTCGAGCCATTGCTCGTGGCTCGTCAGTACTTCGTCGGGATCGTAGCCCATCATGGTGAAATAACTCGGGCTCGCGAACATCCTGCCCGTGGTCACGTCCCAGTCCCATACCGCGAGGGACGTTGCGTTGGTGGCGAGGGCCAGTCGTTCCGTCATGTGCTGGCCCAGCACCTCACTGCGAAGTCCCTGCCGCCACGCGCGGTCGAGAAGCAGACAGAGGACGACGATGGCCGCCGATGCGGTCGCCCATATGCCGATCGCCACCATGGACAACCGCCGCCACGGCGCCAGCAGGGCATCGTGGGACTGGCCGACCACCACGATGAGGCTGGGCTGCGTGGACAGCGTCCGATAGGCGAAGAGCCGCAAGATCCCATCGATCGGGCTGGCATCCTGGAAACTTCCGGCGGGTGCTTTGGGCAGCATGGTCTTGAACCAGGGACGGTGAGAGAAGTTTTTCCCCATCACCGAATCGTCGAACGGACTTCGCATCATCAGGACGCCGTCGTTTCGGAAAAGTCCGATCGAGCCGTCAGGCCCGAGATCGACCTTGTGCCACAGCCTGTCCAGGTAGGAGGGGTCGATCGCGGCGACGATGATCCCGGCGAATACCCCGTTTACAGGTCGCAAGGGCCGGGCCGCGCTGATCAGCCACGTCCCCGTTGTCCGGCTGCGAACCGGGGCTCCGAGATAGAAGGTGGTCGTTGGCTCGGTCAGGAATATCTGAAAATAGGCGCGATCGCCGAAATAGCGCCCGATGTTGCCGGCGTCCGAGTCGTAGATGGTGCGCCCCCGCGCGTCAATGACCCACATCGCCCGCAGAAACGGGGCCTCCCTGATCTGCTCGCGCAGCAGGAGTTGAGCCGACTTCTCGGTCAGGCGACCCGAGGCCGCGGCTTCGGCGAGGGCGCCGGCCGCGAGCTGCAACCGCTGGTTCGCCGTCTGAAGGGTCAGAGCCGTCTGCTCCTCGATCACGTGGCTGAACGACTCGGTCAGGCGCTGTCCGGACTCGAGGGCGCGCGAGCGCAGTTGCCGCAGCGCAAGCGCCGCGAGCACACCCGAAACCAAGATAAAACCCGCCGCGAACCAGAGCAGCTGACGTCGGACAGAGGGCGACGAAGGCGAGGCCCGCGGCTTCGGGGCCTTCCCGGAATCCGGGGCGCTGTCGCGCCGCGCGTCTATGGCGTTCGTTGTGTCCTTTCGTCTCGCCCGGCTGAAAGGATGAGCCTACTCTTCGGTCCTGTATCGAGCCCTGGAAGGGAAGCTGACCGTGAGAGCCGACTGCGGGCCGACCTCGAGGGCGCCCCGCAGTTGTTTCGCCAGGTCGGACACGAGTTGCAACCCGAGCGACGTTCGCTGCCTGGTTGTGAAGTCCGAGGGAAGGCCGGCCCCGGTGTCGCTAACGCGCAGCTGAATCGTCCCCTCCGCGTCTGCATGGAGACTGACCCGGATCTCACCGGAACGGCCCCCTGAGAACGCATGCTTGAGACTGTTGGTCATCAGTTCGTTGACGATCAGGCCGCAGGGAATCGCCACTCGCGTTTCCACTTCGACCGCGGCGAGGTCGAGAATCAGGCGCACCGCGCCGGTGTTGGCGTTCTGGGCCGCAAAGAGGTGGGTCGCGATCTGCTTCAGGTAGTCGGCGAGCTTCACCTGCGAGTAGCTCTCGGTTTTGTAGAGCACCTCGTTCAGCAGAACCACCGACTGGATCCGGGCCTGCATCTGTCGCAGCACGGCCTGGGTTTCCTCGTTCTGACTGCGTCCCCCCTCGAGCCGCATCAGGCTGATGATCAGGGCCAGGTTGTTCTTCACCCGGTGGTGGACCTCCTTCAGTAGCCCTTCCTTTTCGCGCAGCGAAGCGGCAAGCGCCTCTTCCGCCCGCTTGCGTTCGAACAGTTCTTCCTCGAGAAGCCTGTGGGCCCGTTTCGCTTCCGCGGCATGGGCCTCCGCCTGGAGGTGGAGGCGCCGCAGTTCGAGGTGAGCGCGCACCCGGGCCCGGAGTTCGGTTCTTTCAACCGGCTTCGAGATGAAATCCACAGCACCCGCTTCGAACCCCGCGACTTTCTCCACGGTCTCCGTCGCGGCGCTGATGAAGATCACCGGAATGTCCCGGTTCTCCTTCAGCCCTTTGAGCCGGCGGCAGACCTCGAGGCCGCCCATTCCGGCCATTCGCAGATCGAGCAGGATCAGATCGGGGGGGCGGGCGAGCGCGGATGCAAGAGCCGCGTCGCCACTTTCCTCGATCGCGACGGAATACCCATCGGCAGACAGGAAGCTTGCCAGGATCATTGCGCTGGTCGCGCTGTCGTCGACCACCAGAATCGAGCCCTTTGAGTTCATGTCTGAAGTCGTTTCCCCCCCGAGTCTATGCCCTGGGCTCCACACCAGAACCGGCTCTGGAATTCGCCACCCCACGGGGTGTACACTCGGTGACCATCACAGTGGGCGTGCGGGTTGATGTCACGAGGGGGCGGTTGGTCGTTACAGGGAGGTCACAGATGTCCGTCACGCATTCGGGCTCCGATACCAGGATCCTCGTGGTCGAGGACGAGGCGATTGTGGCGCGGGATCTCATGCAACGCCTTGAAGGGCTTGGCTATTCGGTAACGGGCACCGCGGCCAGCGGTGCGGAAGCGCTGGCCCTCGCCGACTCCACCCGGCCGAACCTGGTGTTCATGGACATCACGATTCAAGGCACGATGGATGGAATCGAGACCGCCAAGCGCCTGTCGCACCGCATGGATGTGCCCATCATTGTTTTGACCGCGCACACCGACACCGGCACGATCCTGCGCGCGAAGCAGGCGCGCCCTTACGGTTACCTGATCAAGCCCCTCGACGAGCGCGAGATGATCACCACCATCGAGATGGTGATGAGCCGCCACGTCAGCGACGTGTCGGCCCGCCTGATGGAGCAGGCCATCGCGAATGCCGGCGTGGGGATGGTCATGGTGAGCGCCAGGGGCCCGTCCTACCCGGTCACCATGTGCAATGCCGCGTTCGAGCGCCTGTCCGGTTACTCCCGGGCGGACGTGGTGGGAAGCAGTCCCTGGTTCCTCGAAGGGCCGCTTCAGGGGCGAGAGGAGGGCGGGCGACTCCGGGACGCCCTCGCCGCGGGACGCGAGTGCCAGGTGAGTTCGGAGATGCAGCGGCGGGACGGAACGCCCTTTCGTTGTGAGATAGCGCTTTCCGCGGTGCGGAGCGCACACGGAGAGACGACACATTTTCTGTTCTGCCTCAGCCCCTCGTCACCGGCATCCGCCTGAGAATGTAGGGGCAGCGCGCTGCCCCTACCTGCCTTCCTTGATGAAACGGTTGATTCGCGCTTCTAGCTGCGGAAGCGTCACCGAGCCCAGGGACAACACGGTGTCATGGAAGGCGCGCAGGTCGAACTTCGCGCCGAGCGCCGCCTCGGCTTGCGCCCGCGACTTCTCGATCTGCATCTGTCCGAGATAGTACGAGAGCGCCTGGCCGGGCCAGGCGATGTAGCGGTCGATCTCGGTCGTGATCTCATGTTCGGCGAGGGCCGTGTTGTCGCGAAGGAAAGCGAGGGCCTGGTCGCGCGTCCATCCCTTCGTGTGGATGCCGGTGTCGACCACGAGGCGGGCGGCGCGCCACATCTGATAGGTCAGCATCCCGAAGTGTTCGTACGGCGTTTCGTAGATGCCCATGGGCACGCCGAGCTTCTCGGTGTAGAGGGCCCAGCCTTCGCCGTAGGCGGAAATGTAGACGCGCTGACGGAACTCCGGCTGGTCCTTGTGCTCGGCGGCCAAGGACATCTGCATGGCGTGCCCGGGCGCTGACTCGTGAAGGGTGAGGGCGGGAAGGTTGTAGAGGGCGCGGGCGGGAAGGTTGTAGGTGTTCACCAGATAGACGCCGGGGCCTCCGCGGCCCGAGGTGTAGAAAGGGGCGATGTCGTCCGGCACTTTGATGATGGTGAAACGCGCCCGCGGGAGAGTGCCGAAAAGATCCGCGAGCTTCCCATCGACGCGCTTCGCGACCCAGGCCGCCCGCATGAGCAGTTCCTCTCCGGTCTTCGCGTAAAAGCGAGGATCGGTGCGGAGGAAGGTCAAAAAGGCGGGGAAGTCTCCCTTGAAGTCTGTCCTCTTCATGGTCTCTTCCATCTCGGCGCGGATCTTCGCGACCTCGGAAACGCCGATGCGGTGAATCGCGTCCGGCGAAAGATCGAGGGTGGTGAACTCGCGGATCTTCGACTGGTAGTACGCCTGTCCGTCGGGGTAGGAAGAAGCATCGAGGGCGACCCGCGCCTTCGGCATGTATTCCGTCCGCATGAACTTGAGCAGGTCGTTGTAGGCGGGAAGCACCGATTCACGAATCACCGCGATGGCTTCGGCCCGCAGAGCCTTCTGCTCGCCCTCGCCGATTGCGGATGGCATCTTCTTGAACGGGGCGTAGAAGGGGTTTGTCTCCGGGGCCGAAGCGTCGGCGATGCTCGCGATCGAACCGTCGCGCCCGGTCAGGGTGACGCGGGGCACGGAGAAGCCCCGTGCGACGCCCGCGCGCATGTTGACGGTGTGCTCGGCGAAGTAGCGGGGGATGTCCTTCAACAGACGGAGGTAGGCGTGGTGTTCGCCAAGATTGCGAAGCGGACGCTGCGCGGCTCCCGTGACCTCGGCCCAGAACGACGAGTCCGAGTTGAACGGCTTCTCGTAGTCGCGGAACCTGGTGCTCGCCGTTAAGGCCTCCACCTGTGCTTGATAGATCGCGAGATTGACCTGATCCTCTGCCGAGAGATCCTTCGAGGAGATCGCGTCGAGTTCGCGGAGGACATCGGTCCAATAGCGCAGCCGTTCCGCCTGCGTCGCCGCGTCAACCTTCGGAAAGCGATCCCGCACCGCCGCTGTGCGATCCGCGTCCTCATCGAGACCGGAGTTCTGCGCCTGCCGCCACGTCCACTCGCGCGTGTAGAGGGCCCGGAACCTTTCCGTAGCACTCGTCGCGGTCTGGGCGAGGGCCGCCAAAGGTATCGAGAGCGCCAGGGTGGCAAGGAGCGCCGCGCCACGCAGCAGATTGTTTCTCTTCATAAGAGCCTCATTCTCTCTCAAGGACCTCGACCCCAAAGGCGCCTTCGCGACGAACAGGACGTCTCCGGTAAGGTCAATGGGCCGGTTTATATGGTTCCCACGGATAACACGACACGCATTCTCCTGGTCGAGGACGAAGCGATCATCGCCCTCGATCTGCGCCAGAGGCTCGAGTCCCACGGTTACGTCGTGACCGGGATCGCGGTGAACGGCGCGGACGCCCTGCGCCTCGCCGAGACCACCCGCCCAACTCTTGTCTTCATGGACATCACGATCCAGGGACCGATCGACGGAATCGAAACCGCGAAGCAGCTCACCAGCCGGATGGACGTTCCCGTGGTGTTCCTGACCGCGCACGCCGACGCCGCGACCATCGCCCGGGCGAAAGCGGCAAAGCCCTATGGGTACCTGGTCAAGCCCTTCGAGGAACGCGAACTCGCGACCACCATCGAGATGGCGGTCTACCGTCATCGGACCGAAGCCCAGGCGCGTCTCCTCGAGCAGGCGATCTCGAGCGCCAATGTCGGCATCGTGGTCGCGGACACCCACGAGCCCCTTCTGCCCATCACGTTGTGCAACGCCGCGTTCGAGCGCATGACCGGATACGCCGCGTCCGAAGTGCTCGGGAAGAGCGCCTGGTTTCTCGAGGGCCGAGAATCCGACGCGCGGGTGAGTGCGGAAATCCGCAAGGCCATTCAGGAGCAGCGGGAATGCCAGGTGAGCCTGCTCGTCTACCGGAAAGACGGGACCACGTTCTGGGACGACCTCTCTCTGTCACCGGTGCGCAACGCGGTGGGCGAGGTCACGCACTTTCTGCTCTTCCACAGCGATGGTTCGGCGCGACGTCACGCGGAGACCGCACTCTTCCAGTCACAGAAGGTGGAAGCGATCGGCCAGCTCGCGGGCGGTGTCGCCCACGACTTCAACAACATCCTCGCGGTGATCACGGGCTATTGCGAGATGGCCCAGCGCCAGATCGAGGCCGAGCACCCCGTAAGACCCCGCCTGGATCAGATCCTCAAGGCCGCGAACCGGGCGGCCGGCCTCACCCGGCAGCTCCTGGCCTTCAGCCGCAAGCAGGTCCTCCAGCCGAGGCCCCTCGATCTCAACGCCATCATCGCCGACACTCACAAGATGCTCGGCCGTCTCATCGGCGAGAACATTCACGTGGTGATGAAGCCCGCGGTGGGCCTGGGCACGGTCAATGCCGACCCCGGGCAGGTGGAGCAGATCATCTTCAACCTCGCGGTGAACGCGCGTGATGCGATGCCCAAGGGGGGAGCGCTCACGTTCGAAACCCGGAATGTCGATCTCGACGACGAGTACGCGATGCAGCATCCCTCAACCATCGCCGGCCGCTACGTGATGCTCGCGGTATCCGACAACGGCACCGGCATGACGAAGGAGGTCCAGTCGAGGATCTTCGAGCCTTTCTTTACGACCAAGCCGGAGGGACAGGGCACGGGGCTTGGCCTTGCCACCGTTTACGGGATCGTGAAACAAAGCGGGGGCAATGTCTGGGTTTACTCAGAACCGGGTCACGGCACGACGCTCAAGGTGTATCTGCCGCGGGTCGATCGCCCGAACGCGAGCCTTCCAGGCCAGGCCGCCCCCAAGGCGCCGCCGCGCGGCAACGAGACCATTCTTCTCGCCGAGGACACAGAGTCCCTGCGCGACATGATTCACGAGACGCTCGCGGAGCTTGGATACAAGGTTCACGCGACCGCCGATGGCCGTGAAGCGCTCGCGGCCGCCGCGGCCCTGCAAGGCCCGATCGATCTGCTGCTCACGGATGTGGTCATGCCGAAGATGAGCGGTCCTGATCTCGCGAACGAGCTGCGCTTGAAAAGGGCCGGCCTCCGCGTCGTTTTCATGTCGGGCTACACCGACGGCGC
>JAYUUU010000054.1:0-5363 GCA_043754395.1 Vicinamibacteria bacterium | reverse complement strand
GCCGGCTACGAGGCGGCGACGTTCGGGCAGAAGACCTATAACGGCGTCGGCATTCTCGTGAAGAAAGGTGTCGAACTGGGAAACGTGACCCGCACCTTCGGAGACGGCGACGACGATCCGCAGGCGCGGGTGATCGCCGCGGATGTGATGGGCGTGCGGGTCGTGTCGATCTACGTCCCAAACGGCGGCGACCTCGGGACCGAGAAATGGGAATACAAGCGGACATGGCTGAAGCGGCTCAAGTCCTACGCCGCGAGCCAGGATCTGACGGGCCGCGTGGCGATTTGCGGAGACATCAACATCGCTCCCGAGGCCAAAGACGTGGCGAAGCCCGATCGCTGGAAAAACAGTGTGTTATTCCATCCGGAGATGACCGCGGCCTTTAAGGACCTGCTCTCAGTGGGCCTTGTGGACACCACCCGTCTGCACCACCAAGGCGAGGGTCCCTTCACCTGGTGGGACTACCGGATGCTTGCGTTTCCCAAGGGCGACGGCCTGCGCATCGACCACATTTTCGCGAGCGAAACCCTTGCGAAAGCCTGCACGGAGGTGCGGGTGGACCGGGACGAGAGGAAGGGGGCCCAGCCCGCAGACCACGCTCCCCTCATCGCGGTTTTCAGTTGAGGGTCCGGTCCGCGTTTTCGCCTTATAGTTCGTCTGTCCCCGACGCGATCTGAACGACCAAGAAACACTCATGTCCGATTCCGTTCCGAAGTCCTCTGCCTCGTCTGAAGGCGCGCAAAAAGTCCCGGCGAAGATCGGGCGGTATGAGATCACGGAGAAGCTCGGATCGGGTTCCACGGGCACGGTTTACCGCGCCACCGACCCCTTTATTGGTCGCATCCTCGCGATCAAGACGTTCAGGGTCGACCTTCAGCCGGGGCCGGTGCGCGACCGTTTCCTCCAGCGCTTCTACCACGAGGCCCGGATCTCAGGCGGGCTGTCCCACCCAAACATCGTGGCCCTCTTCGACGTGGGCGAGATCGATGGCCTTCCGTACCTCGTCTTCGAGCACGTCGAGGGGCCCACACTCGATGTGGCGATCGCGAGGGCAGGCCGGCTCGATTCGGCCGAAACGATCCGCGTGGTGGAGCAAACCGCCTCGGCCCTCGACTTCGCTCATTCAAAGGGCATCCTGCATCGCGACATTCGCCCCGCCAACATCATCCTCGCGAACGACAAGCGCGTCCGCATCGCTGATTTCGGCATCGCCCGGATCGAAGGCTCGCAGCTCACTCAGCACGGCGAGGTTCTCGGCACGCCGGCCTACATGTCACCCGAGCAGATCCGCGGCCAGGAGCTTTCCGCAGAGAGCGACCTTTTCGCTCTCGCGGTGTGCGCCTACGAGATGCTCACGGGGCAGAGGCCGTTTGTCGGAAAGACCCAGCCCGAGATGCTCGAAGCGCTCGTCTACTCTCCTCCCGCCGAACCCAAAGAGCTGCGCCTCCTGGGCATTCCCAGCCGCGACTTCATGTTCGTCTTCGAGCGGGCTCTTGCGAAAGACCCTTCGCACCGTTTCGCCGACGGCGCTTCCTTCGCGCGAGCGTTGAAGTCGTGCCTCGGCGTATTGGTTCCGGGAGATGAACCGGCGCCGGTCACCAGGATCGCCATTCCCGATCCGGTGCCGACCACAAGACGCGCGATCCTTCCTCCGGTGGCCCCTCCGCCTCCCGCACCGTACCAGGTCGATACCGCGGCCACGCATGCGATAGAGGGAGGCGTGCAGGCGCCGAAGCCGGGAGCCTCCGCCGACGCGACCCTCATTTCAAGCTACGCGGGCGCCGATGCCACGAGGAGCGGGTCTGAAGATCCATCCGAGGCGACACTCATCACGACGGTGGGTTTCGACCAGGGCCTGAACGCGAAGAAGATGGACATCTCGGCCGAGGCCACGATGATCTCCGCAGGCGGCCAGGAACAGGAATTGCCGGCCATCCAGCAGCGCCTCTCGAGGCAGGCGGTCGAAAGCCTGCTCTCGAAGTCCTCGCCCAGCGCACAGCCTTCGCCCGCGCCTCCGAATCCGCTGCAAAAAACACTTCCAGGCGCCGAGAAGCCGCCCATAGCCGACCGCAGCGTCATCGAAGACCTGCTGCCGCCGACCCGGGAAATGCCGAAGTTCCCTCCAAACGAACCCAGCCGAACCTCGAGTCAGCCAGTCGGAGTGTTGAAGCCGACGAACACCTCGGCGGACAAGACGATCATCATGACGGAGTCGGAGAGGCAGGCCGCAGCCAAGCTTCGCGACCGCTCGGCGAGCCAGATCAAGACGGGTGCTTCCGCATCCGCCCCGAAGATCCCTCCGCCCCCGCCGCATCGGCCCACGCCACGCTCAGCCACCATGGCTCCCACGGCCCCTCCGCCTACCCTCGCCGCACCCCAGCCCTCGATCCTGCCGAAAATCCTGCTCGGCGCCGCGGTGTTTGTGACCCTCCTCGCCATTGGCCTCGGCGTTTTGTTCCTCGGAAAGGCTGGAAAGCCTTCGGCGAGCCACGCCGAAACGTGGAACAACCTGCCGGTTTTTCCCGAGGCCGACGTCGAGAAGAGCCCGCTCCTCGTCTCACATCAGGTTCCAAAGCCCAAACTCGAGCCCGGCCGTGTGGTTTCCGTCACCGTATCGTGGATTGTCACACCGGAGGGAGTGGTCGACGACCCTAAGATCGAGGTGTCGGCATCTCCGGAGATCGATGCCTTCGTCGTCGAAGCGGTGAAGAAGTGGCGTTACGAGCCGGGCGTGAAGGCCGGCAAGACCGTGCCCGTAAGAGTCCTCCGCAAGTACACATTCGGGCAGCGCAACAATTCTGAAGGTTCTTGAAGTGGCCAAGCTGATCATCAATCCGCAGATGCCTTCGAGGAAGGAGATCGACCTTCCGAGGGCCGATCTCTCGATCGGCCGAGATCCGACCAACGACGTGGTGATCCCCGACGCCCTCGTCTCGAGGCGCCACGCGCGCATCGTGTTCGACGGGGTGCAGTACCTCTTCCATGATTGCGAATCCTCGAACGGCTCCCTTCTCAATGGAGACCGGATTTCCGAGCGCAGGCTTTCAGACGGCGACGTGTTGTGGCTTGGCGCCTCGCGTCTTCTCTTCCGCGCTCCTGAAAGCGCCACCGAAGGCGCTCTCGCCAAAGTGATTCAGCACCCGTCCTCCCGGAGGATGCGGTGTCCCGCCTGCGAGAACCCGTTTCACGCAGGCGATGTCTTCTGCCGGCATTGTGGCGCCACCCTCGAGACCGACCAGGCGGTGTCCTCGTGCTCGTCCTGCAACGCTCGCGTGGTGGGTCCTGCCCGCTTCTGCAATGCCTGCGGGGATTCCCTGGCACCCCGCCCCGGCCGCAACCTCGCGTATCAGCGGCGGCTCGATCAGGCGGAACGCGCCTCGACCACGTCGCTCGACGGCAATCTCGAGCCGGCCTCCGCGGAAAAGCGCCTGCTGGCCGCACTCGTCGACTTTCTCGCGACCACGGCACTCTTCGCTCTTTTCTCACTGCCCCCGCTCGGCATTTACTTGAACTTTGACGATGGCAGCTCCATCGCGGCCTGGCTGATGGCCCTGCCCATCCTCTCTTTCCCCGCCTATTTCCTCGGTTTCTGGATGACCCGGGGCGCCACCCCGGGGAAGGAGCTGATGGGCCTCGTGATCATGATGAAAGACGCCACAAAGGCGTTCGGCGCTCGTCAGGCGATGCTTCGTTTCGCGGGCTTCATGGTGTCCCTTGCCACCCTGGGCCTCGGTTTCATGCTGATCCTGGTGGACGGCGATACTCTTCACGACCGCGTCGCGGGAACCCGGGTGGTTGAGCGCAGGCTGTGAGCGAGTCCAGCGGTCTGGAGATCGAGACTCCGCCTGAAGCGGGGGAGACGCCGGCCGAAACTCGCCTCGAGGCGACGCCCGTAGCCGCCGAAACCCCCTCACCCCGGAAGGCGCCGCTTCTCTCGGGCGCCTGGGATCTTCTGCACGATGTTTCGATCACCGTCTTGTTCTGCTTCTTCATCGTCACTTTCGTGGCTCAGCCGGTGCGGGTCCAGGGCGCTTCGATGCAGCCGCGGATCGAAGACAACGAGCGCATCGTGGTCAACAAGGCGATCTACCGCTTCCAGGGCGTCGAGCGAGGAGACGTTGTGGTGTTCTACTATCCCCGCGACCCCTCCGTTTCGTACATCAAGCGCGTCATCGGCTTGCCCGGGGATCGCGTGGAAATCCGGTCCGGAAACGTGCTCGTGAACGGAGCCGCCATCGAGGAACCCTACCTTTTGCCTGAGTATCGCGATCGCTACGACATGGACGGCACCACCGTCGAGCCCGGCCATTACTTCGTGATGGGCGATCATCGTTCGAGCAGCATGGACAGCCGCTCGTTCGGCTCGGTGCCGGAAAAGTACATCTACGGCAAGGCCGCGTTCTGCGTCTGGCCCATCGCCAAAACGGGCCGCGTTCGGTGAGCCGCGCCGGGACACAGACTGAACCCCGTTTGGGGGTTCGGCCTTCCTGCGCACTCGTCCTCGAGGACGGCGCCGCGTTTTTCGGCTTGGGCTTTGGCGCCAGCAAGGACACCACGGGCGAGGTGGTCTTCAACACGGCTCTCGCGGGTTATCAGGAGGTCCTCACCGATCCCTCCTACGCCGGCCAGATCGTGACGATGACGTATCCGCACATCGGTAACTACGGTGTGTGCGCGCACGACATGGAATCGGCGAAGGCCCAGGTCACGGGCTTCGTCGTTCGGGAAATCGCGGCTCTCGAGTCGAGTTACCGATCCGAAGGTTCGCTCGAGGCCTGGCTCGAAAAACAGGGGATTACCGGAATCTGCGGTATCGACACCCGCGCCCTCACCCGCCACATAAGGACCCACGGCGCGAAGCGCGGGGTCATCTCCACCGCGACCGGCGACATCGACGCCCTGGTCAGGCGCGCGCGCGCGTCTCGCGACATGAACGGCCTCGATCTCGCGAAGGAAGTGACGACCGCCGCGGCCTACGACTTCGACGAGCCGGGGAACATGGTGGCGCCGAAGTTCAAGGTCGTGGCCTACGACTTCGGGATCAAGCGCAACATTCTGCGGCTCCTCGCCGCGACGGGTTGCGATGTCCGCGTGGTCCCCGCGACTACGACCGCCAAAGAGGCCCTGGCCCTCAAGCCAGACGGTGTCTTCCTCTCGAATGGTCCAGGCGACCCTGATGCGTGCACCTACGCGATCGAGTCGGCGAAGGCGATCATGGAATCCGGCACCCCGCTTTTTGGCATCTGCCTCGGCCATCAGATCCTTGGCCTCGCCTGCGGCGGAAAAACCTACAAGCTCAAGTTCGGTCATCGCGGCGCGAATCATCCGGTCAAGGATCTGGCGACCGGCAAGGTGGAGATCAC
>JAYUUU010000053.1:0-5108 GCA_043754395.1 Vicinamibacteria bacterium | reverse complement strand
CGCGTGGCCGGCCATCGAGGGTGCGCGCCGCGGCGGGGAGCGCGAAGCCTGGCCCCGGGCCACGTCGGCTGCGTCGGCACTGCGTTCTCGAAACGATGGGGTCGTCTGCCTCCTTAGCCTCCTCGGTTCGCGCGAAGGTCGCCCACCGACTGCGGTGACTCGCGCTCAAGCGCGAAGCCTGCCTCGGGGCACGCCCCGCTCGCGTGCGCGCTCCCTCGATGACCGGCCACGCTCCTGTCTCTCAAGAAGCGCCGTGGACCGCTCCTACGTCGCCTGCAGCGCCGTGATCGCGATCGCGTCGACGATGTCTTCTACCGAACAGCCGCGGGAGAGATCGTTCGCGGGTTTCGCGAGGCCTTGAATAATCGGGCCGACCGCGCGGGCGCCGCCGAGGCGCTCCGCCATCTTGTAGCCGATGTTGCCGGAGTCGAGGTCGGGGAAGATGAGGACGTTGGCGCGGCCGGCGACACTTGAACCCGGCGCCTTTGAACCCGCGACCTGGGGGACGAGAGCCGCGTCGAGCTGCAGTTCGCCGTCGATGTCGAGGCTCGGGTACCGTTCGCGCGCGATGTCGAACGCGGCGCGGACCTTGCGCACGCGCGGATGGTCGGCGCTGCCCTTGGTGGAGAAGGAGAGAAGCGCCACCCGCGGCTCGACGCCTAGAAATTTCCTGGCGTTTTGAGAGGCGAGCCAGGCGATCTCCGCGAGTTCGCCCGGTGTCGGGTCGGGGTTGACTCCGCAGTCCGCGAAGATCATGTCGCCGTCCGCGCCGAGTGCGGCCTGGCGCGTTTCCACCAGGAAGAAGGACGAAATCTTGGAGACGCCGGCCGCAGCGCCAATGCCGCGGAGCGCCGCGCGCAGCGTGTCGGCGGTGGTTGAGCGTGCCCCGGCCACGAAGCCATCGAACTTTCCCATCGAAACACCGAGAGCCGCGAACAACATCGGTCCGCGAACGTGGTCGGCCGCTTCCGACTCCGACAAACCGCGGGCCCGCGATCTCTCGAGATAGAGGCGCCTGGCGTCGTCATGTTCCTTCCCGGAAGTGGGCGCTTCGACAACGTCAATGCCGCCAAGGTCAGTGCCCTGGCCCGCGGCGGCGGCTCGCACTTTGGAAGGATCTGCGCTCACGAGGGAGATTCGCGCGATTCCCGCTTTGGTTGCGAGTGCCGCGGCCTGCAGCGTGCGCGGTTCGTCGGCCTCTGGCAAGGCGATTTTCCTCGGCGTCTTTCGAGCCAGTTCACGAATTCGCTGAAGGGCGGTCACGAGAGGAGTTAACCACAGGAAGGAGCGGGAGTGAGATGATCCCCCGCTCATGAAAGCGCCCCGCGTCTTCGTCACCGCCGACATTGGCGGGGAAGCGATTCGGCGGCTTGCGGAAGCGGGTTTAGAAGTCGAGGTTCACCAAGCGATCGAAGCGCCCGGCTACGAAGAACTCTCTGCGAAGGTCGAGGGAGGCATCGCGGCTCTCGTCACCACCATCCGCGACCGGATCGACGACGCACTCCTCGCGAAGGGGAAAACCGCGGGCCTGAAGATCGTGGCTCAGGTCGCGGTGGGTTACGACAACATCGATGTCGCGGCTGCGACCCGGGCCAGCATTCCGGTAGCGAACACACCCGACGTCCTCTCCGATGCCACCGCCGAGTTCGCGTTCTTCATGATGGGCGATGTCGCGCGCAAGCTCTACCCCTCCGAGGATCTCGTGCGCAGCGGGCGCTGGGGTGTCTGGCATCCGCACCATCCCTGGCTCGGCGACAACGTGGCCGGAAAGACCGTGGCGGTAATCGGCGCGGGGCGCATCGGCAAGGCCTTCATTCACAAGTGCGCGGGCTTCGACATGGATGTGCTTTGTTTCTCGCGCACGCCTGACGAGAAGTTCGCGAAGGATGTTCAGCGTGTGATGGATCTGCGGGCGGAGCTCGGCTTCGGCCGCCGTCGGCAGATCCGTTTCGTGAGCCTGGATGAGGCTCTTGGGGCCACGGATTTCGTATCGCTCCATGTGCCTCTTATCAAGACCGGGCCAGACGCCACCGTCCATTTCATGAACGAGGCGCGTATGCGGCAGATGAAGCGAACCGCCTATCTCATCAACACCACTCGCGGACCGGTGGTGGATGAAGAGGCTCTCGCCCGGGTTCTTCTCGATGGCGGCATCGCCGGAGCCGCCCTCGATGTCTTCGCGAAGGAGCCCCTGCCTCTGGACTCGCCGCTACGGGACGAGAGGCTGTTCCTCAAGCTGCGTCTCTTCAATCATCTCGGTTCCGGGACGTACCAAACGCGCCTGTCGCCGGATCCCAACGTCGGCATGGCCGGCCGTGCGGTGCAGTCGGTGATTGATCGTCTGAACGGAGCCGACCCTAAGCAGATGCCGTGGGTTGTGAATCGAGGGAGCCTTTGATCTTGAGAATCCAGAAACTGAGCAGCCTGCGCGCGTTCGTCTCCACGTTCGCCCTGTTCGTCGCGAACCCGGCTTTCGCGCAGGATGTCGCCCCTTCGCCCGAGCCTTCGCCCACGCCGGCTCCGCGTTTCCATCCCGATGTGATGAACGCACTGCCCACCGCGGGTTCGCTCACCGCTCGCGTGGTGCAGTTGCCTTCTGGTCTGGTGCTCGAACGCGAAGAAGGAGTCGGACTCTTCCCGTCCGAGCCTTCGCGTTTCGCGTTTCGCGGAGGTGCGTGGACCCAGTCGCGGATAGAGATCGATGGGTTCGATGTCACCGACCCGGTCTTCGGCGGCCGGCCGCTGGTTTGGGGTTCAGTCGATCTTGGCGAGGTCGCGGTGCGGACCGATTCGCGGGGCACGGTGCTTGTTCACAACCACGCGTTGCCTTCTCCGGCCGCCGGCACGAAGTTCCTGGTTCAAGGGAACCTCGGTGTTTTCGACTCCACCGGCACCACCGCGGACCCGATTCCCTCCCTCGCTCGCGGACATCATCTGTTCGACGGTCTGGTCGCAGTGTCAGGGTTGTCGCCTGGAGGCGCCACACATTGGAGCGGCGCTCTTTCCGGGGTGGACGTGTCTCGTTCGGAACGCGACTCGGATCGCGAACGCGCCACCGCGCGGCTCGGCTTCGAAGGCCGCATGAATCACACGCGCGGCGATGATCGTTATCAGGGCCTCGCCATGTATCAGGGCCGTCGCGCGCCTTTTGGGTTCACGGCCGCGGAAGCGCGGGCGACCGGGATGATTGCAGGAGTTGCGTGGAACCGATCCGGAGGCGGTACTCACGCGGCCGCGAACACGTTCGCGCGCGCATCCTACCGACGCGGTACAACCGAGGATCCGACCTTCGGAGCAGCGTTACCGTTCGAGCGACTGGTCGACGGCACACCCATGATGCAGGTTCCCTACGATTCGACCGTCGGCAAACTCGAGGTTGAAGGTGGCTGGTCTCTATTCGATATCGAGCAGACCCCGGGCTTCACGGCGGTGGCTCGCTTCAGCCGCGCGACCGCGCAGCGAGCGCTCACGCAGTCGAGTTTCATCGCTCTGGAGCGGCTCAATGGAACGTCTGCTCGGGAGTGGACATTCACCGGCCCTTCACGATCGCGCCTCGCCGAGACTCGGGCGAGCCTCCTCATGAGTCTGAGCCGCGAGACCTCCGAGCGCACGCGTCTTACCGCGAAGATCGAACTCCAGCGGCTAACCGTGGGCGACCGCGACGGCGAACAGATTCTCGGCTCGACCAAAATCCTTCCTGAACTCCGCTTCGACTGGAAGAAGAGCGAGACGACGGAGTTTTACGCCGAGGCCTCGATCGGGACACCGCCCGTGCCGCTCGTAAGCTACGAAGCCGCGACGCGCAACGCGCCAACCGCGGTCGCGAGAATCTGGCGGGACACGAACCGCGATGGCCGCGCCAGTGCCGCCGAACTCGGCATCGAAGTGGCCCGCCGAGGAACGGTCGGCGTGGATCCCGACCTGGCACTCCCCACCCTGCGCCGCGTCATCGTGGGATTCAAATCGAAATGGCGCGCCGTTTCCATCCACGCCACCGCCTGGGCGCGACGCGACCGCGACCTTATCGAGACCGCACTCAATCCCCAGGGCTCAGAAATCGCGCGCATTCGCAACATCCCTGATCCCTCTGGCGACATCGTGGGCGCTTCGGACGACCAGATACTTCCCATCATCGAACAGAGCGTGCGCTCGTTCACGTCATCGCAATATCTGCTGACCAATCCAGACGAGCACCGCGCGCTTGGCGAAGGCGCCGAGCTTGGTTTCGAGACCAACGGCAAGCACATCCATTGGGGCCTCACCGGAGCGGCGTTCCGGGTTTCGGGCCGAGGCGGCAACCGGGGCCTGCGGGTGTCTGAGAACGACTTCGGCGTGGTGGGCGAGAGTTTCGATTCGACCAACGCCAACACCTTCGGCTACGGCCGTCTCTTCTTCGATCGTGCCTACAGCCTGCGGATGTGGCTCACCGCGAACGACATCCGCGGTTTCACGTTTGGAGCGCTCGGCCGCTATGACGATGGCCAGCCCTTCGCGCGCCACGTCATCCAGTACGACCTGCCCCAGGGCCCGGATTTCGTCCAGGCGATACCGCGCGGCCGCGCCCGGCTTCACTACACACTCTCCGTCGATGCGCGCGTGTCGAAACGGTTCACCCTGAGCGGCGCCGATATCAAGATCTCCGCGTCGGTGTTCAACGCGCTCGGCTCGCAGTTCGAGGCCGAGGAGCAGGTGGTGTGGCTTCCCGACTACCGCAGGATCACGATGGTCCAGCCGCCGCGGGCGTTGGTCATCGGCGTTCGCGTGGGACGTTAGCGTCCGATAGCGGCTCCATCAAGCGCGCGGCGATCGACGCCGCCCTCGATGATCTTGTCCTCGCGGTTCCAGGTGATCCCCGCGGCGAAGCCCTGGTAATACGGGCTCTCGAACACCGTGTGCCCGCGCTGTTTCAGCAGAGCCAGGGTGTCGGGTGAGATGCCGTGTTTCTCGTAAGCGATCCGGTCAGGCAGCCACTGATGGTGAAACCGCGGGAAGTCGATCGCGTCCTGGATGTTCATTTTGAAATCGACCACGTTCAGGATGTTGAGGAGAACGGTGTTGATGATTGTGCGACCGCCGGGTGAGCCGATCACCATCGAGAGGTCCCCGTC
>JAYUUU010000052.1:0-5816 GCA_043754395.1 Vicinamibacteria bacterium | reverse complement strand
GGTCTCAGCGGCCGGCGGAGCTGCCGCTGAGTTCGGCCAGCCTGGCGAGAGCGCAGCGACCCGGCACTGGCCGCAGGCACTGCCCGGCGGCAAGGGCGTGCTCCACACCGAGCACCTGCCAAAAACTGATTTTGACGACGCCAACATCGTTATCACGCCTCTTGCGGGCGGGAACCCGACGATCGTCGTCCGTGGAGGCTACTTCGGCCGGTATGTGCCGGGCCATTTGATCTACATGAAACAGGGCACGCTCCTCGCCGTGCGCTTTGACCTTGAGCGCCTCGCGGCGATCGGCCCGGCGGTGCCCGCGCTGGAAGGTGTTGGCGCCAGTCTTTCGAGCGGCCTCGCACGGCTAGCCGTCTCGGGGGAGGGGACGCTGGCGTACATGCCGGGCGAGGCCGGCATGGGCACGAACCCGATTGACTGGATGACGCGCGACGGCCAGACGTCGGTGCTCCGCGCGACGAAAGCCGACTGGTCCAATCCGCGGTTCTCACCTGACGGCAAGAAGCTGGCGCTCGAGATCTCCGACGGCAAGCAGCGCGACATCTGGGTGTACGACTGGGCGCGTGACACGCTGACGCAACTGACCTTCAACTCCGGTGCAGATGCCGTTCCGGTCTGGACGCCCGACGGCAAGCGCATCGTGTTCGCGTCGGATCGGGCCAAGCCCGGCACCCGCAATCTCTATGGGGTGAACGCTGACGGCACGGGCGAGGTGACCCGGTTGACCGACAGCCCCGACGATCAACGACCCACGTCGTGGCATCCGAGCGGCAGATTCCTGGCGTTCCATGCCACCCGTGCCGCTACGAAGACGGATCTCATGATCCTGCCAATGGCCGACGACGCGGCTCGGGGCTTTTCGCCCGGCACACCCACGGTATTTCTGGCCACGCCGACGGACGAGTTCACGCCGATGTTCTCACCGGACGGGCGATTCATCGCGTACTTCTCGAACGAGGCCGGCGGCAGCGCCTTTGACGTGTACGTGCGTCCGTTCCCAGGCCCCGGCGGCCCGTGGCGAATCTCGACGGATTACGGCGTCTGGCCCCGATGGTCGCACGTAGCGCCCGAACTGCTGTTCGTGAGTGGAGGCAAGCTCATGTTCGCGCCGTTCGCGGTCGTCGGCGATTCATTCCGTGCGGACAGGCCGAGGCTCTGGTCGAAGGCGACCATCCAGAACCTCGGGAACAGTTCCTCTTACGATCTTCACCCCGATGGCAAACGGGTCGCTGCGGCCGTGATCCAGGACCAGAACGTCGTTCAGGACAAGGTCGTGTTCATGTTCAACTTCTTCGAGTACCTGCGGAAGATCGCGCCGGTCAAGAAATGAGTCTGACACCTGGGTCCCGCCTCGGCCCCTACGAAATCACCGACGCCATCGGTGCGGGTGGAATGGGGGCAGTGTTTCGCGCGCGCGACACGAAGCTTAATCGCGATGTCGCCCGCAGTGCCGTCTAGGTGCCGTTAGAATCAGGCCCGCCATGAGCAGTCAGGCCTTGAGTCCAACCACGCAGCAGGCACTTCGCCTTTTGGTGGATGCATATCGCATGCGCTGCCTCTGGTCCCTCCGTCCGGACTTCTACCCAGAGACTGCGGAAGCGGCTCAACACGTGCTCGACGCAGTCCAGCGTCACGGAGACCTCAAGGGCTTTGTCAGGTCGGCAGAGATAAGGACATGGCTCTCACAAAACTCCAGCGCTCCATCTGCCAGCTCATAGCTCAAAACCGGGTCGAGTCCGGGGAAAGCTATGTGGCCGGCGGAGTCGCTCTCAACGAGGCGATCGGTGCGGCTCGAGTGTCCCGCGATATCGATCTGTTTCACGACACCAACCAAGCGCTTGATGCGACCTGGGCCGCGGACCGAGAGTTGATCGAGCATGCGGGTTTTCATGTCGAGGTCCTTCGCGAACTTCGCGGCTTCGTGCAGGCCCTGGTGCGGGGACTTGATGACAGCGTCAAGATGGAATGGGTCAGAGACAGCGCTTATCGTTTCTTTCCCCTCCGCCTTGACCCGACCCTCGGAGTGACCCTGCATCCCTTCGACCTCGCCACGAACAAGGTTCTCGCTCTGGTCGGACGGCTCGAGGTGCGCGACTGGATCGATGCGATCGAAAGTCACGACCACATTCAGCGTTTCGGGTACCTTGCCTGGGCGGCCTGCGGGAAGGATCCAGGGTTTTCACCCTCCTCGATCCTTGAGTTCGCTTCGCGGTCCCATTATTCGAGCGACGAGGTGTCTCAGCTCGCTTTTGCGGGCCCGGCCCCCAGCGCGGGTGATCTGTCAAAGAGATGGCGGGCCATGATCGCGGAAGCGCGAACGATTGTCACGGCGCTCCCCCCGTCCCACGCAGGTGAAGCGGCGCTGCTGGACTCGGGCGAACTGTGCCAGGACCCACCCGATCGCCTTCTTGAGAGCCTGGCCACGGGCCGGATCCGCTTCCACAAAGGTTGCATCCGAGGCGCGGTCCCGACGGTGCTGCCGCGTTAGCGCGGGAGACAGACAGGTCTATGCCGGTCACTCCTGGTTCGAAGATCGGCCCATACGAAATCACCGTCGCCATCGGTGCGGGTGGAATGGGGGAGGTGTTTCGCGCGCGCGACACGAAGCTCAATCGCGATGTCGCGATCAAGGTCCTGCCCGCGGCGTTCGCGGATGATCCGGAGCGGCTGGCGCGATTCACGCGGGAGGCGCAGACGCTCGCGTCGCTGAATCATCCCAACATCGCGACGATCTACGGGATTGAGGAGATTGCGGGGATTGCTTCGTCGGCCTCCCAAGCAGACCTCCTCGCAATGACGAAGCGGGCTTCCTCGGCCGGCCGCCTCGCAATGACGAACGGCGCGGGCGGTTCCCGGGCGCTCGTCATGGAACTGGTCGAGGGCGAGGATCTCTCCACGCACATCGCTCGCGGGCCGATCCCGGTCACGGAGGCGTTGCCCATCGCGAGGCAGATCGCCGAGGCGCTTGAAGCCGCTCACGAACAGGGCATCGTCCACCGCGACCTCAAGCCCGCCAACATCAAAGTCCGCACCGACGGCACCGTCAAGGTTCTCGACTTCGGTTTGGCGAAGGCTATGGGACCTTCGGGTGAGTCGGCGTCGAATCCGAATGTTAGTCACTCACCCACACTGACCCATCACGGCACGTCGGCCGGGATGATCATCGGCACCGCGGCTTACATGTCGCCCGAGCAGGCCAAAGGCAGGGCCGTGGACAAGCGCACTGACATCTGGGCCTTCGGTGTCGTGCTCTACGAGATGCTGAGTGGAGCGCGACTCTTCAAGGGCGAAGACGTCTCCGATACTCTCGCCGCGGTGCTCAGGCAAGATGTCGATTGCGCTGTGCTGCCGTCGGAGATGCCACCGTCTGTCCGCCGCCTGGTCGCGCGTTGTCTCGAGCGCGATCTCAAGCGCCGTCTGCGCGACATCGGCGAAGCCCGGGTCCTGCTCGAGAATCCGGCCTCGCCCCTGGTGAGCGATGCGACGTCCTTGCGGGGAAACGCGGACGCGCTGACTCCCGCCCGCTTCGTACCGTGGTGGCGCCAAGCGGCGCCGGCTTTGGCCCTGATGGTCATCACCGCCGTCCTCACCGGCGCCGCCGCGTGGAAACTGAAGCCTGCCGACAACGCGCCCGGAATCGTCACGCGCTTCTCGATGGTCCTGCCGGACGACCTGCGGTTCCTGCGTGGAAACTCCGGTCAGATCGCGGCCATCTCGCCCGATGGCACACGCGTCGCCTTCGCGGCCAACGGACAGCTCTTCCTGCGTTCCATGGGCGACCTGGAGGCCCGGCCGGTTCCCGGTACCAACGGTCTCGACCCCACGCACCCGTTCTTCTCGCCCGACGGTCAGTGGATCGGGTTCGCGGCGATTGCGGATGCCACCGTGAAGAAGATCGCGGTCAGCGGTGGGGCGCCGATCACGCTCGGCAAGTTGCCGCTGCCCCTGGTCGGTGGCCTTTTCGACAGCCCGCGGTGGGAGGGCGACGAGATCCTGTTCGCGCAGCCGGGCCAGGGCATCATGCGCCTCGCGGCGAGCGGGGGCGAGCCCGAGGTACTCATCCGTGTCGACGAGCCGGCCCGGGCAGGGAGCCCCCAACTGCTGCCGGGGGGAAAGTCGGTGCTTTTTTCCCTGGCATCCGCGGGGGGTACGGAGCGATGGGACAGTGGGGAGATCGTCGTGCAGTCCAAAGGCTCGGCCGAGCGCAAGGTCGTCTTTCGCGGGGGCCGGGCCGCTCAGTACCTGCCCACAGGCCACCTCGTCTACGCCCTCGGCACAAGCCTTCTGGCGATTCCGTTCGATCTTGCGACGCTTGAGGTGCGCGGCGGTCCCGTCTCGATGCTTGAGGGCCTCAGGCGTGCGACGAGCAGGGGGGAATCCGGCGCCGCCCCATTCGCCGTGTCGTCGACCGGGTCGCTCGTTTATGTCCCGGGCTCGACGTCGGCGACTTCCCTGCAAACGCTCGCGCTCGCGGATCGCACCGGCAAGGTCCTGCCTCTCGGCCTGCCGCCTCAGCCTTACAATCATGCGCGGATTTCGCCTGACGGCAGGCAGATGGTCTTCGGCACCGGCACCGACGACGGCAAGGAATCGATCGTGTGGGTGGCCGACCTCCGGGCCGGGTCGTCGGTACGGCGGCTGACTTTTGGCGGCAAGAACGGGTATCCCATCTGGAGTCGCGATAGCCGCTCCATCACATTCCAGTCCGACCGCGAAGGCGACAATGGGTTGTTCCGTCAACCCGCCGACGGAAGTGGCGCCCCCGAGCGGCTGACGAAGGCCGACAGCAGTTCCGATCACCGGCCCGAAGACTGGAGCCCGGACGGGAAGACGCTGATCTTCCTCAAGAACACCGCCAGTGGAGGAGACCTCTGGACCCTCACGCTCGAGGCCGACAACAAGATCAAGCCACTGGTTCAAGAGCCTGCGAACGAGCGCTACGCCGCGTTCTCGCTGGATGGCCGCTGGTTCGCGTATGCGTCGGCCGACGAAATAAGCAAACGGTTCGAAGTCTTCGTCCAACCGTTTCCGACGACGGGCGCCAAGTATCAGGTCACTACCGACGGGGGACGCGATCCGCTGTGGTCACCCGATGGCAGGCAGCTTTTCTACAACACCGTGTTCGACGCCAGCAACACCAACAGCAGCAGCATCAACAGCGCGTTCGGGAGACTCGTCGCGGTCGATGTGCGGACGCAGCCGACGTTCAGCTTCGGGCGACCGATGCCGATTCCCATCGAACGCGCGGTGCTGGGCGGCAACGGGCGGTATTACGACGTCACGCCTGACGGGAAACAGTTCCTCGTCGTCATGCCGCCGGATGCCCAGAATGCCGCAGCGCGTCCACCAGCCGAGCGGATCAACGTGGTCCTCAACTGGTTCGAGGAACTGAAGCAGCGCGTGCCGATGAAGCGATGAGTTTCTCTCCCGGCACACGGCTTGGACCGTATGAAATCACGAGCGCCATAGGTGCTGGTGGGATGGGCGAGGTGTTCCGTGCGCGCGATACCAAGCTCAATCGCGACGTCGCCATCAAGGTCCTGCCCGCGGCGTTCGCGGATGATCCGGAGCGGCTGGCGCAGTTCACCCGTGAGGCGCAGACGCTCGCGTCGCTGAATCATCCCAACATCGCGGCGTTCTACGGGATTGAGGAGATTGCGGGGATTGCTTCGTCGGCCTCCCAAGAAGACCTCCTCGCAATGACGAAGCGGGCTTCCTCGGCCGCCTCAGACGACCTCGTCGCAATGACGAAGGGGGCGGGCGCTTCCCGCGCCCTGGTGATGGAACTCGTCGAGGGCGAGGATCTCTCC
>JAYUUU010000051.1:0-2544 GCA_043754395.1 Vicinamibacteria bacterium | reverse complement strand
ATACCTTCTTCTCCGTAGAAGATGCGATTCGATGCGAGGTGAGCGGTGACCCGCGGTTTCTCCATCGGCCCACTGAGCGTGGCCCGGCCGCTGATGTGTCCGCCGATCATCGCCTCCGTTTCGACCTGCAAACCGAGATCCGCGAGTTCCACCTCGTTGAAGTTCACCTCGCCATTGAACGCGGGAAGGCCCGCTTCCTCGGTGAGAACGCCCTTCACCCCAAGAGTTCCGCCGCCGAGTGTCGCGGTGAGGTCCTCTACGCGAAGGTCATCGCCTTCGAAGCGGAGTTTTAGATCAGCTTTCGTGTAGCCGACGCCCATCGCTTTTCCTGCAGCGCTCGTGAGGCTCGCGTGGCCGAGGGGTTTGGCGCGCGTCCCTAGCAGCCGCAGAGTGCCGGAAACCGCGGCATCGACATCGAGGTTCGAAGAAACCACCTTGAGAAGGTCCTTCGCGGCCCAGTCGCGAATCACAACGTTCAGGTCCATCGCATCATCCATGCCGGCGGGGCCAAGCCGCTGCGCGCCATTCATCTCGACGCGCGACCCTCCCCGTACCGCGACGAGGCGCTCGCTCGTAAGCTCCGCCGCGGACGCGGTTCCCGTCCAATCGATGTCACCCCACACGACGCCGAGATACGAGACGCCGGTTCCCACGAAGCGCCCCGAGGCGACGGGCAGAGACATCGTGCCCGTGGCGCGGCCCTCGAAGTCGCCGCGGCCGATGGCGCCCAGGGGCTGTGCGTCCTTCGTTCCAAACGCGCCGCGCAAACGCACGGCCAGGGAGTCCGTGCTCGCAAGATCTGCGCTCGCGAGTTTGAGGTCGATGTTCAGTCTCTTGTCCGGCTGGATGGAGCCGCTCATGGTGACCACCGTGCCTGGCACATCGAGCCTCGCGCCGGCCATGGTGATCACACCTCGGTCGGCCTTGAAGGGGAACTTTCCGGAAAGCGGTTCTCCTAAGGACGGGTCGGCATCGAACACGAGATCGCCGGAGCCACTCAGAAGATTGGGGGCGCCCTTCGGAAACGAGAGGTTGATGGGCCCGGAAACCCGCGACCCAAGACCGGCGGTTCCGTAGGCGAAAAGCCAGTGCAGAAGCGGTTCGGCTTTCAGCCGTTCGAGCGTGCCCTTCACGTTCACCGCGGCGTTTGGGGGAGCGTCCACATCGAGGAGCGCCTTCCCCGACAAGGCCTGCAGTGCGAGGTCCTTCAGTCGGACGTGAGAGCCGTCCCAGGAGAAGGTCGTGGAGAAGACATCGATGGGAAGCGAGGCATAAGAGCCCTTCTGGCCGTGAAGCGTGCCGTTAAGCGCGAACTTCGCTCCGTCAATCGTGAGGACCGCCTTCGTCTCCGCAACACCGGTGAGATCAAGTCCGGCTCCGGAGATCTTCTGGTCGAAGGCATCGAGGTCGAACGGGCCGTTGAAGCGAAACTCCCCTTTAGGCTCATCGTGAAGATCGATCTGCCCGGAGACTGAAAGTCTGGTGCGGGACGCGGTGAACTCGCCGCGATCGACGTGGAGGGTCGAGTCCGCGAAGCGGACACCCACATCGAAACGCGCGTCCTGTGCCGGGAGATCGCCAAAGCGCATCGGCCCGGGACCGGCGCTCATGGTGCCCGCGAGCAGGTTCTTGGCGTCCGCGTTGAGCGAGGCCTCGAAGTTCGGCCACACGATTTCGAGGGGGATCTGCTGGTCGTTCAGAAAGACATCGCCCGCGCTCACCGCCACCCGGCCGATCGAAACCTGACGCGAGGCGGGGGTATTTGAGGGCGTGGTCCGCGGCAAGTCGGTGGAGCCATCCTCGAAGACCTGAACCGACATCTGCGGCTTTTCGAGTTCCAGGCCACGAAGCAGGATCTTCGACGTGAAAAGCGACCGGAAAGAGAGAGCCAGGCGAATCCTGGGGGCGAGAAGGGTGGGGCGTTTCGAAGCAGGAAGACCCGGAATGACGACGTCCCGCAACTCGACGATGCGACCCGCCAGATTCACGGACAAGCCACCCACGCGCACCTCGCGACCGAGGGCCAGAGTCATCCGGGTCTGGACCTGGGCGCGGAGCATCTTCTCGCCAAAGAGGCCCACGAGGGTCAGAACGAGCAGACCTATGAGGGCTATGACCGCGAGGGTCACGCGGCTGATGCGGGCGATCTTGCGTATCAAGGCTTACATGTTCGCAAAGGAACCCCTTTGCACTCCATTCGGGCCTGCGCGACCGGCAAGTGCCTAGCGCAGGCCGAATTCACTTCGGCCGGAGCGCGGGGGTTGCGCGCAGCCCTCGCCAGAGGGCGCAGCCTGGCCTCGGGCCATGGGGGGCTGAGCACTTTGCGGCCCCCCAACTCAGAGATGGAGCTAGGAGTCTGCCCCGCTTCTGCCGCGCAGACTCCTAGCGAACGCAATTGTCTTTGATGGTCTGTTGATACCAACGGAAGCTCTGCTTGGGCGTTCGCTTCTGGGTTTTGAAATCAACGTGGGTGAGCCCGAAGCGACGGGTGTAGCCCCATGACCACTCGAAGTTATCCATCAGGCTCCAATGGAAGTAGCCGAT
>JAYUUU010000050.1:0-7226 GCA_043754395.1 Vicinamibacteria bacterium | reverse complement strand
GAGGCCCGCAACAAACTGCTGGCCGAGATGACCGACGAAGTGGCGGATCTGTGCCTCGCCGACAACGACGCTCAGGCCCTGGCCATCACCCTCGACGTCCTGCGCTCGAAGGCTTCGCTCGACGAACACCTCGACTGCATTGACACGCTCGTCGCGGCGCAGTTCCTGAATCCGGTGGACGACTCCATTCCCTCCCGCGACACCCTGCGGAAAGACGGCGCGGACCGCGGCCTGCCTCGACCCCTGCTGTCTGTTCTGCTTGGCGAGACCAAGCGTTATCTCTTCGAAGCGGTTCTTCCCACGAGCTTCCCGGATTCTCCCGAGGGGGCGTCGCTTCTCGCATCGTACTTCCCCGAGCGCCTCCAGAAGGAGTACGCGACGCACTTCGCCGCTCATCCTCTGAAACGCGAGATCGTGGGGACGGTGGCGGTGAACCACATCGTCAATACCGCGGGCATCGCCTTCGTGGCTCGCGCGATGAAGACGAGCGGGAAAGATGTGGGGGCCGTGTTCGCGGCTTTTTATAGGGTTGCGAATGCCGAGGGTGCGGTGAAGGCGCGCGCGGCGATTCACGCCGAGGCGAAGGACGCCCCATCACGACAGGCGAAGCTTCTCGCTTTCGAGACCACCCTTGCCGCCAAGGTGCTGAAAGCACTTTAGTTACTCCCGCGGGCACCCTTGTCCAAGCCCCTCGTCAGGCGGGCTCCGGATAGGGACGTCCGCCCTCCTCATGGGCATGGTTCAAGTGGCTCATTCCATGAGGCTCGCGGCTCACGCCCAAACCTGCCCGGATGGGGCCAGAATGTAGGTGTGTGAAGGCTGGTCCAGGCCCTTTTGGAGGAGATGATGTTCGAAGCTGCTGAACTTGGTCACGAGATCTCGAAGGGCGAGTATGAGAAGGAGGTGCCGCGTCTTCGCGCGGGTCTCCTCCAGGCCCAGCGCGACCTCATGGCCGCACGCGTGCCGCTCATCCTGATCGTTTCCGGCGGGGACGGAGCGGGCAAGTCGGAGACGGTGACTCGCCTGCACGAGTGGTTCGATCCGCGCGGCCTCGAGACGAACGTCTTTGGTCCCCTCTCGGACGAAGAGCGCGACCGGCCCGCGTACTGGAGATTCTGGCTCTCCCTTCCCGCCCGCGGCCGCGTCGGCATGTTCTTCGGCTCCTGGTACACCGACCCGATCATCCGCAGGACCTATAAACAAAGCGGCGGCGCTGCGTTCGATCGGAGCCTCTCGCGCATCGAGTTCTTCGAGCAGCAGCTCGCCCAGGACGGAGCGCTCATCGTCAAGCTCTGGCTGCATCTTTCGAAGAAGGCTCAGAAGAAGCGCCTGACCCGGCTCGAAAGCGATCCCAAGACCCGATGGCGCGTGGGTCCTACCGACTGGAAACACTTCAAGCTCTACGACCGCTTCGTGAAGTACTCGGAGGAAGCGCTGCAGCGAACCGATACGGGTTTCGCGCCGTGGACGGTGATCGAGGCGACCGACGACCGCTACCGGGAGATCGCGGTGGGCCGGACCGTCCTCGAGGCGATGAAGGCCCGGCTCGTCGCGAAGAAAGCCGATGCCCTGCCGCCCCGGAAAGAGGTGAAGGCGGAGGACGTGGTCTCGGTTCTAGGTCGCGTGGATCTCAAGCAGACCATCTCCTCGAAGGACTACGACCGGAAGCTGGCGCAACTCCAGAGCAAGCTCAGCCGGCTCGCCCGCGCCGCCTGGGAGAAGGGTGTTTCAAGCGTCCTGGTTTTCGAAGGATGGGACGCGGCGGGGAAGGGCGGCACCATCAGACGCCTCACCTCGGCGATGGACGCGCGCTTGTACCGCGTCGTTCCAATCGCGGCGCCCACCGATGAAGAGCGCGCGCATCAGTACCTCTGGCGCTTCTGGCGTCATATCCCCCGTGCCGGGCGCGTCACCATCTTCGACCGCTCCTGGTATGGCCGGGTGCTGGTGGAGCGCGTTGAGGGTTTCGCGCGCGAGGACGAATGGAAACGCGCGTTCCAGGAGATCAACGAGTTCGAGGATCAGCTGGTCGAGCACGGCACGATGGTCACCAAGTTCTGGGTCCACATCGGCAAGGACGAGCAGCTCCGGCGCTTCAAGGAGCGCCAGAAGACCGAGTTCAAGCAATACAAGATCACCGACGAAGACTGGCGGAACCGCAAACAGTGGGAAGCCTACGAAGGCGCCATCAACGAGATGGTCGTCCGCACCTCCACCCGCGGCGCGCCATGGGTGATCGTGGCCGGAAACGACAAGCGGTTCGCGCGGATCCAGGTTCTGGAAACGGTGTGCCGCCGCCTCGAGAAGGCTCTTGACTGAGGAGTCAACATGCGCAAGTACATCGCAATGGGGCCACAAGGGTGCGGCAAGGGCACCCAGGCCAAGATGCTCGAAAAGGACTACGACCTCGTCCACATCAGCGTCGGCGACATCTTCAGGTGGCAGGTTCAGCACCACACCAAGCTCGGGGCGAAGGTCCGGAGAATCGTGGCTTCCGGTCTTCTCGTGCCCGACGACCTCGTGAACGAAGTCGTGACCGAGCGGCTGGAACTGCACGACTGGAACTACGGTTTCGTCCTCGACGGCTTCCCGCGGAACGAGAACCAGGCGGTTTTCTTCCTGGAACGCTTCGACGTGGACGCGGTTCTGCTTATTGAAGTGCCCGATGAGGTGGTCCTCGAGCGCATCATGAGCCGAAGGCTCTGCTCGAACTGCGGCCTCGACTTCAACCTCATCTTCCACCGTCCGGCACTCCCCGACGTCTGCGATGTCTGCAAGGGGAAGCTCGTGGCGCGCGCCGACGACAACCCGGATGCCGTGAAGGGCCGCCTTCAGGACTACCGGGAGAAGACTCAGCCGATCATCGACCTGTTTCGCCGCAAGGAGCTTGTGGTGGCGGTCGATGGAACCATGAAAGCGCAGGAAATCCAGACCGAACTACGGCGGCGATTGGAGCTGCCGGAGATACGCCCGCATATTTGAGGTACTCGCCATGAAAAACGCCCTTGCCGTAACCGTTGTGCTCATGTTGTCCCTGCCGGCCCTCGCTCAGAACCCTCCAGAGGCCCCCCCTCAAGGTTCCAAGGCGCCTTCCGAAACCGTGAAGGCCGCTCCTGGCCCCGACCTTGGCGAGGCGGCGGCAGGGGAAGTCATCTATTTCCGCTATTGCGCGGCGTGCCATGGCCGGTCGCTCAAGGGCGATGGTCCGGTCGCCCCGGGCCTCGTGAAAAAGCCGATCGACCTGACCATCCTCGCGAAGAAGAATGGCGGGGTCTTCCCCTATGACAAGACCGCGGCGATGATCGACGGTCGCCAGACCACGCGTACCCACGGAACACCCGACATGCCGGTCTGGGGAGAGATCTTCGCGCTCACCACGGGCACCGATGCGCCCGATGCGCCTACTGCGGTCAAGCGGATCACTCACTACGTGTGGTCGCAGCAGGCGAAGGCCACACCGGCTGCCGTGAAGAAGTAGCCAAAGCCCGTTCTTTTTTGCGCGACCGCGCCCGCCTGCGGTACGCTCCGCCTCCCCGATTCTGGGGCCATTTCAGGAGCGGGCGGGCGGCAACCGACATCCCAGACATGTACTTCGCCTTTCTCGTCGCCAGTCTTCTGCTTGTTCCCGCGGCGATGATCGAATCCGCTCAGGCGCCGCCCCCTTCGGCTCCTTCGCCGGGCGCCGCGGACGCGCCGCGGCCCGCCCAAAGCGCCCGGCACCTCTCCAAACCGCCCGTGATCGATGGCACGGTGGCCGATGATGAGGCGTGGAGGGACGTCGTTCCGATCACCGAGTTCCGGCAGACCACGCCCGACGACGGCGCCGCGGTTTCCGAGAGGACCGAGGTGCGGATCGCCTACACCGACGATGCGCTCGTCATAGGCGTTGTCTGCCACGACACCGAGCCTTCGAAGATCGTCGTCTCCGATTCGCGGCGCGATTCGCCGCTTGACGATGTCGACAGCTTCCGTTTCATTATCGACACTTACAAGGACGGCCAGAACGGTTTCGTGTTCGGGACCTCGCCTGCGGGCGGCGAGTACGACGCCCAGGTCTCGCTCGAGGGCCGCGAAGGCGACCAGAGCGCGCGTCAGCAGTCGGGAGCGGGCGGAGGATTCAACCTCAACTGGGACGCGGTCTGGACGGTGCGCACGAAGATCGGCGAGTATGGCTGGAGTGCTGAGTTCCTGATCCCGTTCAAGAACCTCCGTTATGCGAAGGGAGGCGAACAGTCCTGGGGCTTCAACATGCAGCGCAACATCCGCCGAAAGAAAGAGGTCGCCTACTGGTCGCCCCTGCCGCGCCAGTACAATATCCTCCGCGTTTCCCGCGCGGGTCTGTTGCAGGGAGTGAAGACTCCCGCGCAGCGCAATCTGAAGGTCACGCCTTACGTCCTCGGGAGCTCACAACGCAACTATCGCGCTCAGTCGAAGTTCGACAGCGGGGGTGAGGCGGGGGGAGATATCAAGTACTCCATCACCCCATCGCTCACCCTCGACGCGACCGTGAACACCGATTTCGCCCAGGTGGAGGTGGACGACCAGCAGGTGAATCTCGACCGGTTCTCCCTCTTCTTTCCCGAAAAGCGCCCCTTCTTCCTCGAGAACGCCGGTCTGTTCACCGCCGGGAACAGTGGCGAGGTCGACCTCTTCTTCTCTCGCCGGATCGGCATCGCGCCGACCGGCGAACAGCTGAAGATTCTGGCGGGAGGGCGGATCTCCGGGAAAGTGAAAGGCTGGAACGTAGGCCTCATCGACATGCAGACGAAGGCCCTCGCGGGTGTGGCTCCCGGCAACAACTTCGGTGTCGCGCGCCTTTCGAGAGAGATGCCGAACCGCTCCGGCTTCGGCGCGCTCTTCGTCAATCGCCAGTCGACCGGCGATACGGAAGTTTCAGGTGTCGCCGACTTCAACCGGACGTACGCGGTCGATGGCCGCAAGGGGTTCGGCCGCTATTCGCAGATCACCGGCTTTCTCGCCGGGACCAGCTCTCAAGGGATCAGCGGTTCGGCCCGTGCGTTCGACGGGGCTTTCCTGCGCGAGTCGCCGCGATTCGACATGCGGGCGAAATACACCGATGTGGGCAAGGGCTTCAACCCCGAGGTCGGCTTTTTGCGCCGGACCGCCTTTCGCAAGATCGACCTGCTCGTCTTGAACCGGACCCGTCCGCAGAACTTTCTGGGACTCCAGGAACTCCGTCCTCACGTGAGCTACCGGGCCTATTTCAAGCCCGATGGCTACTACGAGAGCGGCTTCATCCATTTCGACAACCATTGGGAGTTCAAGAGCCAGTGGGAGGTTCACACGGGCCTTAACCTCATTCACGAGGGGCTGCGCGCGCCTTTCGGGATCGCTCCCGGCATCAGCGTCCCGGTGGGGAAGTACGATCATAAGGAGGCGCAGGTCCTCTTCATCTCGCCCCAGTCGAAGGCTCTCAACATCAACGTCACCACCAATGTGGGCGGGTATTACGGCGGGACTCGCCTTGCGATCGCCCCCGCCATCCGGTTCCGCGCGGGGGACAAACTCTCGGGCACGCTCAACATCAACTACAACCGAGTGACCTTGCCCCAGGGGAGGTTCGAAGCGAATCTTTTCCGCCTGCGCGCTTCGTACTCCTTCTCGCCCCGCGTGTTCGTGCAGTCGCTCATGCAGTACAACCAGCAGACGAAACTCCTGTCGGGCAACTTCCGTTTCGGCTGGCTCCAAAGCGCCAACGCCGGGATCTTCGTGGTGTACAACGAAGGACGCGAGCGCTCCTTGCTCGAGGGCGCCCTCCGTGACGACTCGGCTCTTGGCCTCGTTCGTGGCCGTAGCCTCGTGATCAAGTTCAGCCGGCTCATCGATATCCTGAACTGAGCCACACCCCAATGAAAACCTCCATTAAGACCTCGAGGTCCCGCCCATGAAATGCTCCACCGCTTTCCTGCTCAGCTTAGTTGCGACGACGGCGTTTGCCGACGGCTCCATCACGGATGTCCCCGGGATCAAGGTTGGCAGCGTCACGCTGACCGAGAAGCCCACGGGTTGCACGGTGATCCTCACCGAGGGCCCGGCCAGCGCGTCCGGCAGGATTCAAGGCGCCACACCCGGAGTTTCACAAAGAGGCGGCGCCCCGGGAACGCGTGAGACCGATCTCATGGATCCGGTGAACAATGTCGACAAGGTGAACGCCATCGTCTTGTCGGGGGGAAGTGCCTACGGTCTCGACGCCGCTTCCGGCACGATGAAATGGCTGGAAGAGAAAGGCATCGGCTGGCCGGTGGGACCTTCCGGGGTGGTCCCGATCGTGGGCTCGGCGATCCTGTTCGACCTCCCTTTCGACGGCAAGCCGAAGATCCGACCGGGCGCCGACTGCGGTTACAAGGCGGCGGCCGCGGCGACGAGTGAACCGGTGGCCATGGGCACCGTTGGTGCGGGAGCCGGGGCGACGGTGGGTAAGTCGGGCGGCCAGGGCCGGCGGCCCATGAAAGGCGGCCTTGGAAGTGCTTCCATCAAGCTGCCGAATGGCCTCGTTGTGGGCGCGATCGTGGCGGTGAACTCGGTGGGCGACATCATCGATCCCTACACCGGCAAGGTGGTCGCGGGCACGATCAATCCCGACGACACGTTTGCGGACGCTCGGATTCTGACGCGCACGGGCGCCAACCTGCCGCGTCCCCGCGCCGGCGAGAACACCACCATCGGCATGGTGGCGACCAACGCGAAGCTCACCAAGGCGCAGGTAACGAAGGTGGCGCAGATGGCGGACGATGGTTTCTCTCGCGCGATCAACCCAGCACACACCCTCGGTGATGGCGACACGGTATTCGCCGTCGCCACGGGCCGCTTCGAGGGCGAAGTGAATGCGTCGATGATCGGCGCCCTCGCCGCCGAAGTGATGGCCGACGCGCTGCTGGCCGCGGTCCGTGAAGCGACGGGTGCGGGTGGCGTGAAGGCGATTCGCGACCTTAAGCCACCCGTGAAATAGTCAGTTCTCCTCGGCGCCGCCGCGCGCTTCCTGGACGATGCTGACGTACTCCCGGGCGCGAACCGTCACCGCGGTGGCGAGGGTGTTCCAATCTTCTTCCTGAATGGCTTTCGAATCCACGAGGTCGGAGCCAACGCCGAGGGCCATGGCCCCGGCTTTGATGAAATCCGCCGCGGTCTTCATTGAAACGCCACCCGTCGGCATCAGGGGGATCTGAGGAAAGGGGGCCTTGAGGGCCTTGATGTAGGAGGCTCCC
>JAYUUU010000049.1:0-3717 GCA_043754395.1 Vicinamibacteria bacterium | reverse complement strand
GAGGATGACGCCGGTGAGCGCCATGACCACCTTCTTCGCAATGGTTGAAGCCAGAAGGCCGGTGGGACTCACGGTTTTTGAGATGGCGGTCATCTTTCGAGGGGAGAAGTCGGCTGTGCGGACCTGGTGGGTGGGGCGAAAGTGGTTTTGAGCCGGCGCGCCCGTCGCTCGGGGGGGATTCTACCGAAAGGACGGCCTCAAACCACGGTCCCCTCGGGCACGATGGTGTCTTTCGGGACGATGATGATTCCGTCGCGGATATGCCAGCAAGGCCCGTCCGCGTGCTCGGCTTTGGCCTCGTTCACGAGACGCACGTTGGCGCCCACGCGCGCGTTTTTATCGATGATCGCGGTCTCGATCACGGAGTTGTCGCCGATGCCGATCGCGGGTTTGCCGCTCGCGGGGTCGGGTGTCGTTTTCTCGTAGAAGTCCGCGCCGAGGATCAGGCTGTTCCGGATCACGCAACCGCGCCCGACTCGGCTGCGGATGCCGATGAGCGACCGCTCCACCTCCGCGTCGACAATGATCGAACCCTCAGACACGAGAGCGTTGGTCATGCGGGCCCCTTCGATCTTGGTGGCGGCAAGCGCTCGGGCGTGGGTGTGAATCGGCGTTCTCACGTCGTAGAAATCGAAACGGGGAACCGGCTGACATAGCCCGAGGTTCGCTTCGTAGTAGGACCGGATGGTTCCCACGTCCTCCCAGTAGCCGGTGTGGACGTGTGATTGGACCTTGAGGTTGCCAATCGATCCGGGAATGATGTGCTTCCCGAAGTCCATCGAAGCGTCGAGAGCGAGGGTCTGCTCGAGCGCCCCGCGCTTGAAGATGTAGATGCCCATCGACGCGAGGAAGCCTTCTCCGCCTCCGGGAAGTTCCGATCTCAGTCCGTCGAGCTCGTCAGGGTGAGGCTTCTCGTGAAAGTGCACGATGCGGCCGGTCGCGTCGACCTTCAGGATTCCGAAGCCGGGGGCGTCCTTCGCCTCCACCGGGGTCACCGCCACCGTGATGTCGGCATCCGCGGTCATATGCGTGTCGCGCATCTTGCGGTAGTCCATCTGATAGAGCTGGTCGCCGGAGAGAATCAGGACATCGTCGAAGTCATGATGGCGGATGTGGCGGTTCGCGCGCCGCACCGCGTCGGCGGTGCCGAGGAACCATTCCTGCTCGTCCTCGGTCTGCTCGGCCGCGACCACCGACACGAACGCGTCGGTGAAGGGATCGAAGCGGTAGGTCTGCGCGATGTGCTTGTTGAGGCTTTCGGAGAGGTACTGCGTGAGCACGATGATCCGGCGCAGATGGGAGTTGAGGCAATTGGAGATCGGGATGTCGATGAGCCGGTACTTCCCGCCGATCGGCACCGCGGGTTTCGACCGGTGCGCGGTAAGGGGGAAGAGCCTGGTGCCACGCCCGCCGCCCAGAATGACGGCCAGGACTTCCTTCATGGGCGCTTCCTTGCGTAAATGAGCGCCCGCACCTCGTCGTTCCGCGGGTTGATGAAGTCGAGGCGGATTCGATTGTCCTCGGTAAGAGAAATCCGCACAGGGAAAGACGACCCCACGAGCATGTACCCTTCCGGGAGGATCACCGCGTTCTGCGGCCTGCCGAACGATCGATCCCAGACCAGAAGATCGCCGTCCATCCGGTATCTCGCGGGGTCTGTGTAGGTCTCGCGGATGCGGATGCGCGTGGTGGTTCCAGCCGCCACCGGTTTGAACCGCACCACCGCGGCTTCGCTTTCGGGCTTCACGGGTTCGCCGATGTCGATCTTGCCCCGCGTGATCTCATCGCCGCGGAGCGTCTCCACCACCAGCGCTTCGCCGGTGTCGAGATTGAGGGCGCTCGGGTTCGTGACCTTGCTGCCGGCGCGGACCACGTTCACGTAGGTCGATTGGCCGACCAGACGGATGGTGACGTCGTGATACAGCTCGAACGAATGCGTCTCGGGCGCCTTCATGAAGTAGACGATTTCCCGGTCCTGGCGCGCGCGCTCGGAGAAGCCTGGATCGTCCGGCGTGCCGACTCGCGACGGTGTGGCGGACTGAAGTGCCAGGACGAGACCGATGAGAGAAAGCCCGCTCATCGCACTTTCCTCGCCTTCACGACGTAGGACACCGCGTCCGGTCCGATGTTCATGAAACTCAGGCGCACTCTTGATGCCGATGCCGGGGACGCGGGCTCGGACACCACCTGGGACGGATAGTTACAGGCGACCACCTCGTAGCCTTGCGGAAGCACAACCGAGTTCCGCTTGATGCCGAGCGAACGTGAGAAGACCAGGAGACCCGTCTTTTCCTCGACAAAATAGCTCTTGTCGTCCTTATACGTCTTGTCGATCAACAGACGAATCTCGCCCTCTTTGGGCACCGGGCGGGGAAGTTCGATCTGGATGTAGCGCGTATCGAGATCGGCGTTTGTGAAGCCGTTGGTTCGGGCCTCGGCCCCCGCGACCTCGATGAACTTCAGGGGCAAGCCGCTCGCGGGGTCGCTCACGCTCTCGTTGCTCGCGGCGCTGCCTTTGCGGATGGCGTTCCAGAAGTGCCTCGCCAAAGGTGTCGTCGCGGTGACTTCATAAAGAATCCGGAAGCTTGCGGACGCGGGGTCCAGCAGTTCGTAGCGCGTGTAATCGTCCGCTTGAGTCTGGCGAGGTGCGGGTGCTCGCTCAGACTGCGCCTCCGAAAACCCCGCCCAAAGCCCAATGAGCGCCGCCGTCGCAACCTTGAGAACGGTCCGCGTCATGGGGGTCATGGTGGCTCCTCGCGGACGAGTATAGAGGGGCTGCTAGCCTTCTCCTTGATGCCCGTGCCCGAACCTCTTACCCCGCTCGTCCGATTCCTCGCCGGAATCTCGTACATCCCCGGCGGTGCTGCTTTCCTGGTTCGAAATCCACGGCTTTGGCCGGTTGCGGTCTCGCCTTTGATCGTGGCGGCGGGGCTCCTCGTCATCGGCATCTTCTCCGGCGCTTTCTGGGCGGGCCGGATCGAGCAGGCCCTTTTCGGGGACGCGGTTCGGACCCTTCCCTCCTGGTTGTCGTTCATCGTGGTTACCGGACTGTGGGCGGGGAGCCTGGCCGCCGGGGCCATCATGGCCCTGGCTATCGCCTTCGCCCTGGTCGGACCCCTGTTCGAGAAACTGTCCCAACGGGTCGAGGAGATCTCCGGCCGAGCCGTGCGTGGGTCTTTGGGTCTTCGCTGGGAGATCGTTCAGTCGCTCAAGACCGCCGGGTACTTTGCACTCGGGGCGCCGATCGCGATCCTCCTTGGCCTCATTCCCTTCCTTGGGCCCGTGCTGGCTCTCGGCTTCACCGGTCACCGCGTCGCGTTTCAGAACACCGACGCCGTTCTCCTTCGGCGGGGAATGGACTTCCGGGCGCGACACGCCTTCCATCGGCGCTTTCGGCCCGAGACCCTGGGTTTTGGCGTCGCCTCGGTTCTCCTCTTTCCTCTGATGAATGTCTTCGCCGTGCCGATCTTCGTGGTCGCGGCCACCCGGCTCGTGAACGACCTCGAGGAGTTTGGGGCCCCGCCGGTCCCGGTTCTACCGGCGGGCGTTGAAGATGATCGTGATAGTCACCAGAAAGTCGCTCCGGACCCCGTTCAATAGGAGCGGCCTGTAGAGCCGGCTGCGGACCGAGGCGAGGGCCGCCTCGTCGAAGAGAGCATGTCCCAAGAGAACCTTGACGTCGAGGATGCGGCCGTCCTCACCGACATGCGCTTCGAG
>JAYUUU010000048.1:0-5472 GCA_043754395.1 Vicinamibacteria bacterium | reverse complement strand
AAGAAGGAAGTGAAGAAGCTCACCCGGAAGCTCGGCGGCCCGATCGAGTTCATGATCAACCAGGAGCGCAATATCCGCACCGAGGATGGCCGCTATATCGCGAACTACTACCCGGTGGAGTTCTACATGATGATGGGCGAGAAGAAGATTCCCCTCGGCACCATGGTCTATGACGATCTCTTCCAGAAGAACGGGAAGTGGTGGATGCCGGTTCACCGGACCGTGAAGGGCGAGATGCCGCAGATGGACCGCACCCTCCAAAAGGTCGACATCGAGATGCGCTTCAAGAACGTCAAGTACATGGGGGCCGCAGCCGTGGCCGCGGGCTCGAACCAGCACTGACCGCTGAACGAAATCCGTGATCAAGGGGCGGCTTTAGGGCCGCCCCTTGATTTTTTGGAGCTATCCTCGGATTTTTATTCACATGCTCATCGACCGGCGCACTCTTCTCAAGTCGTGGCAGGCCCTGCTAACCGCGGTCGCGGCGCTGTCCGCAGTTCCCGCGGGCCTCTTCTTCGCTTTCGGTGCGCGAGCGAAGGGCGACCCTAAAGACGCCGGGTCTGCCGAGTGGATCGACCTCGGCCTCGCCGCCGAAATCACCGAAGGACCCTGGAAGGCCAGGAGATTTCGTCGTGAAATCCTCGATCGCTGGAAGACCACCATCGTTGACGAGAGTGTCTATCTGCGTCGACGAGGAGATGCGATCGACGCGGTTTCAGCGATCTGCACGCACACGGGATGCCTGGTGCAGCGCGCGGCCGCGGGCTTCGCGTGCCCCTGTCACAAGAGCGACTTCGACGAAGAGGGCAAACCGGTCAGCGGCCCCGCCCCCCGGGCTCTCGATCGCCTGGAAACGAAGATCGAAGGGGAGCGGCTGAAGCTCCGATTCGTGAAGTTTCGTCCGGGTCTCGATAAACCAGAGCCCATGGCTTCGTAATGGAATCGGAGAAGAAGGTCGACTGGATGGCCCGCCTCCACGGCGCCGCCTCTTTGTGCGCCCTGGTTTTCGCCGGGCTCCTGATCGGCAGCGGCATCGGCCTCGCGATGGCTTATGTGCCCTCGCAATCGGAAGCCTTCGCGAGTGTTTTGTACCTCCGGCAACAAGGCGGCCTCGGGGCACTGCTCCGCTCGCTCCACTATCACCTCTCGTCGGGGGTGGTGGTGGCGACCTTTCTCATGGTCGTCTTCGCGGTTCTGGGCGACGTCCACCGCGAGCGTAAGTGGGAATACCGTTTGAGTGTGGTCACCTTGCTCCTGATGATCGGTTTCTGTTTCACGGGTTACGTCCTGCCCATGGATCAGGCCGCCTACTGGGGCACCTCGGTCCGCCTCGGCATCGTCGAGACCGTGCCGGTTGTTGGACCGGTGAAGGCAGACATGTTGCGCGGAGGCTCGACGTTTGGAGCCGCGACGCTGCCGCGTTTCTACGCATTCCATGTAGCGGCACTTCCGCTGGTGCTCGTCATTCTTCTGCTCACAGGGTTCAAGGATGCCCTCGACCGCGCGGCGCGCGCCTACGGACCGAGACTGATCCAGGCGAGCGGCCTCATCACCATCGCCGCTTTCGTGATCGCGGCGAATATCCAGGCCCCGCTCGAACCGAAAGCGGCCGCGGCCGACACCGAGTACGTGCCGAGGCCCGAGTGGTATTTCCTCTGGCTCTTCCAGTTCGGTAAATATGTTCACGGTTTCCAGTGGGTCGAAAGCGCGCTTCTTCCCGCGATCGGCATCGGCACGCTTCTTCTGCTCCCGGAGTTTCAGACGACGCGAAAGCTGCGCGCACGCTCGGTCGCCGCGATGTTCGCTTTCATGTTCGGTCTCGCCGCCCTCGCTCTCTATGAGGACCGGGATCTTCCCGAGAAGCCCCAGTATGAGAAGGGCCTGGTGGTGAAGGCGGCGCGCGACTACAAGGTCGAGTGCGCGGGTTGTCACGGTCTCACCGGCAAGGCTGACGGGCCGGATATCGGCAGACTCGAGAGCAAGGTCAAAGACTTCACCCGCACCGACTTCTGGGATGAGGGCACCATGACCGACATGATCGAGGTCATCACCAAAGGCGAAGCCCCGGATATGCCCGCCTTCGGCGAGAGGCTGTCCGCCGAGGAAATCCTTGCCATCGCGAAGCACATCGAGGCAAACTTCCGCCCGCGTTAGAACGTCTTCATCTTCATCAAAGGAACCCACCAGGACACCTAATGAGAAACAGATTCATTCCCGCCGCTCTGGCCATGGCCGGCCTTCTCGCGGTTCGAGCGTACGCTGCTCCTGAGCACAAGAACCTTCAGATCCTCCCCAAGGACATCACCAAGGAGGAACTCAAGAAGACCATGGACGGCTTCGCCGAGCAGCTGGGGGTGAAGTGCACGTTCTGCCACATCCTGGAGCAATACGAGAAGGACGAGCGGCCGCACAAGGCCGACGCCCGCCGCATGATCAAACTGGTGATGGACATGAAGGCGAAGAAGGCCGACTACTTTGGGCCTCGCACGAAAGAGGCCGTGATTACCTGCGGCCTGTGCCATCGCGGCAAGGCCGAGCCCGAGCCGTTTGTTCCCTGACTATTCCGGGCGCGCAACGCGCCCTGAATAGTCAGTTGCGAGGAGCCACTCCGTCGGCACTCGACGAAGCAACCCCCTCCCACCGTTACCAGACCAGCAGGGTTGGTGATCCCGCCTCTATTGGATGCGAACGCGCCCCCCGAAACCTTCCTCGTACGTGTGGTAGTAGTCGAGCGAGGGCTCGGGGTGTTTCCAGCAGTAGTAGCCGCTGCCGTTATCGAAGTCGACGAGCCAGAGGCCCTTGATGTCGAGGCCGAGCGAGCCCATCTCGCCCGCCCAGGCATTCACGATCGACTGCGCCTGTTCCTTGGTGTTGGCTCCTTCGGCGGCGGCCCCGAGCAGGCGTTCGACCCGGCCGTGCGCTTCGTCCGTAAGCTGCTGGACAAGGGGCAGAAGGGCTTTCGCCTCGGTGTAGGTGAAGATCCGTTTGCCAGTCTGGGTTTCGCTCACAGTTCAAACCTCAGGCGACGGTGACGTCCTTGCAAAGGTAGACATCCTGAATCGCGTTCAGGAGCTTGATGCCGTCGGCCATCGGCCGCTGGAACGCCTTGCGGCCCGAGATCAGGCCCATGCCGCCCGCGCGCTTGTTGATCACCGCCGTGCGCACGGCCTCGGAGAAGTCGTTCTCGCCCGAAGCACCGCCAGAGTTGATAAGTCCCGCTCGGCCCATGTAGCAGTTCGCGAGCTGGTAGCGCGTGAGGTCGATCGGGTTGTCGGACGTGAGCTCGGTGTAGACGCGCTTGTCGGTCTTGCCGTAAGGATTCTCCTTGGAGTTCAAGACGTCGTAGCCGCCGTTGTTCTCGGGCAGCTTCTGCTTGATGATGTCGGCCTCGATGGTCACCCCGAGGTGATTGGCCTGGCCCGAGAGGTCGGCCGAGAGGTGGTAGTCCTTGTCCTTCTTGAAGGCCGGATTCCTGAGGTAACACCAAAGGATCGTGGCGAGGCCCATGTCGTGCGCAGCGTGGAAGGCCTGGCTCACTTCGACGATCTGGCGCGAAGAGGCATCCGACCCGAAGTAGATGGTGGCGCCGACCGCGGCGGCCCCCATGTCCCTCGCCTGCTTGACCTGAGCGAACATGATCTGATCGAACTTGTTGGGATAGGTCAGGAACTCGTTGTGATTCACTTTCACGATGAAGGGAATCCGGTGCGCGTACTTTCGGGCGCAAGCGCCGAGCACACCGAGAGTGGACGCGACCGCGTTGCAACCGCCCTCCACCGCGAGCTCAACGATGTTTTCCGGATCGAAATAATCAGGGTTCTTCGCGAACGAGGCTCCGGCCGAATGCTCGATGCCCTGGTCCACGGGCAGGATCGAGAGGTAACCCGTCCGGCTCAGGCGTCCGGTGTCGAACATCTGCTGCAACGAACGCAACACCGGGATCGGTCGATCTGAAGAGCGATGGTTGTGCGAGACCCAGTTGGGCTCGGGCAGATGCAGCCGATCCTTCGAAATCGTGGTGCATTTGTGGTCGAGGAGCGCGCGCGCGTCCTTACCCAGAGCCTGTTCGATCGCCTGCAGATTGGTCATGGTGGTCAGTCTCGTTTCGGCCAAAGTCTATCGGTAAGTGCGGCAGGGCGCGGGGAAGGCCCCCAAGGAAGCCGCATGTCCCCGCGCGCATAGACTCTCGACTCCAAATGAGCAGCTGGCGCAGGGCGACGGTGGTCGCGATTTTCGCAGGAGCTGGGGCGATTTTCGCCGTGCCCTCGCTGATTGGCCCGAGTTCCCCTTCGGTCGCGAGTCTGGCCAAAGGGACGGACGATGCCTTCGCGTTGTCGGGAATGGAGCCGCGGGAGAACCAGATCGGCGGAGGATCGCTGCGCTGGACGCGGCCACGCGCCTTGTTCCGCTTCGAAGGGCTGGGGCCGGGGGCCGTGGCGATCGCTCTCGAGATCCGCAGCCATCGCACCGAAGTAACTCTGACCGCGAATGGGGCGCGGATCGGAACGCTGCGACCCGGAGAACGGGAGTTCACATCCTCGATTCTGCTCTCGGGAACGACTCTCGACTTCGGTCTCGAGACAGAAGGGTTCGAGGCCTCCGGGCGATCTCTGGGAACGCAGTTCGTTTCGCTGGTGGTCACAAGGGAGCCCACCGCGAAACGCGGGGCGGCGGCGGTTCCGAGTCGCGTTTGGCTTGCGCTTGCTGCGGTGCTGGTGGTCAGCGCGTCAAGTGCCGTGATCTCCGGCCTCGGCGCTTGGGGAATTGTCCTGCCGCCTCTCGCTCTGCTTCTGCTGGTGGTACCCGCGGGACTGTGGCGATCGTCATGGCTTTTCGAATGCGCGGCCGCAACCGCTGGGGCCACGGTTGTCTCCGCGATGGTTTCCGCGGGTGCTCGAGGCAGTACCGCGATGCGCAGCTGCCTTCACGCCTGCCTTTTCGCGGCGGTGCTCGTGCACGGCGTTCTTCCACCCTCGCCTCTCGTGGTTCAAGGCGACGTACAGCTTCATGGAAACAAGCTCGCCGAGGTCGCGCGAGGCAATGCCTTCCCGACCACGCGCACCGATCACAAGCCGCCGTTCGAGATTCCCTACGGCTTCAGCTTCTACGGCCTGCTGACCCCCCTCGCCACACCGGGCGGTTCCAATGTGCCCGTCGTTCGCTACGGCGCCGCTGCTTTCTCGGCTCTCTCCGCCTTAGCCCTCGCCTTCCTCGTGGGACGCCGCTCGGCATGCTTCGCCGCGGCCGCGACATTGCTGTGGGCCTTCACTCCGGTGAACCTCCGGACAATGGGCTACGGCAACCTGTCGAACGTCTTCGCGCAAGCGATCTTCGTCCTCTTTCTCGTGGCCGCGGCGTCGATGCCCGCGGGGCGCTTCAAGACGCTCGTCCTCATCCTCCTCGCGGGCCTCTCCGCCACGGCCCATCTCTCCTCGTTCATCGTGCTTGCCGCCCTGCTCGTCGTGAGTCTTG